>JANPCS010000044.1:0-8031 GCA_031431065.1 Hyphomicrobiales bacterium
GCGATGGAAGCCGGTGCTCATGTGTTCGTCGAAAAGCCGCTGGCCGACAACGCGGAAAATGCCGAGAAGGCGGTCGCCACCGCCAAGCGGACGGGCAAGAAACTGGTGATCGGCTATATTCTGCGTCATCATCCCTCGTGGGTGAAGTTCATCGAGATCGCCCGGCAACTTGGAACGCCACTGGTGTTCCGCATGAACCTCAACCAGCAATCCAATGGCGAGACCTGGGAGTGGCACAAGCGGCTCCTCAATTCATTTCCGCCCATTGTCGATTGCGGCGTGCATTATGTCGATGTCATGTGCCAGATGACGAAAGCCAAGCCGATCAAGGTGCATGCCATCGGCGCCAGGCTCAGCAACGAGGTCGCCCAACAGAATTACGGCATGCTGCAGGTGATCTTCGATGACGGTTCGGTCGGCTGGTACGAGGCCGGCTGGGGGCCGATGATGAGCGAGACGGCGTTCTTCGTGAAGGACGTGATCGGCCCCAAGGGCTCGGTGTCGATCATCATGGCCGAGACGGCGGGCAATGTGAAATCCGACGACATCAACGCCCATACCAAGACCAACCAGATCCTCTGGCATCACGCCGACATGAAAACACCCGACACCCGCATCGACATGAGCGACGAGCCCAGCCACGACGATCTCTGCGAGCGCGAGCAGCGCTACCTGCTGAAAGCCATCCGCGAGGACCTCGATCTTACCGAGCACATGAACGATGGCGTCAAGAGCCTCAAGATCGTGCTGGCCGCCGACCGCTCGATCCACGAGGGCCAGGTGGTGATGCTGGAGTAGTGGTACAGCTTCTCTGCTTGTCATCTCCGGGCTTGTCCCGGGGATCCATTGTTCCACAAACACGAACGCCGCAACCTGTTACGCCATGGGTCGCCGGAACAAGCCCGGCGATGACGATACTGTGGTTAGGAGGCATTGGCTGAAGGACGATTTTGGGTGCAAACATCAAGAGGATTGGTGCGCCCTACGGGAGTCGAACCCGTCTTTCACAACGTGAAAGGCTGTCGTCCTAACCGATAGACGAAGGGCGCCCACTTCATCGGCACATCCACTGCGGCAGAGTTTGCACTACACCGAGACGCGCCGAAAGCAACTGGACTTCCAAGGACGATGCTTAGGAAACAATAACAATCCTCGTGCTCGGCGTCCGATTCAAATTCGTCGAATTCGAACGTCGATAATAGGCTAGCACTTGGAATCTTCGGCAAGCCTTCCGCCACCGACGCACGCCAATGCACTGCTAGCGGCAAATGTGCTGCCTACGCTACGACTTACGTAGCCTGAGTAGTGGACTTTGTTCCACAGTTCCATATGGATATGCGGTCCAGTTGAACACGTACCGCCATAGAGCGAACTGATGTACCCAATGCTAGATCCATTGTAGACGTAAGTATTGTTGGCCCGCGTGATCGATATGCCGCTAAGATGCGCGTATGTTACCCATCCTGTGTTTACCCAGCTACCGGTACCTTTCTTCTGTTGAATTTCAATTTTGAGTCTGTACCCGCCATCTGACAACTTATTACATGCTAGAACCAGACCGTTAGAACCACCACTCACAATCCGTCCTCGAACACTTGTTCCAGTCAGACGGGGCGTTGCTTTGAAATAGACAAAAGCGCCAGCAGCTGTGCCCGTGGCTGGCTTAACGTCCAATGAGAGATCGCCACCATAGGGAGTATGGTGGCTAGGTGCAGATGAGTTTATTTTGCCAGTCACAGAAAAAGGATTATTTATATAAGCATCCAAATGCAAAGGATTTGTTCCATCACTCATTGCACTTGTTGAGTATCCAACCAGCCCTAGAAAAACCAAAATGACACTTGGCCTACTCACGATCGCTACTCCCATGTTACGAATCTGTTGTGAAAGAGAAAATACAGCTTATCTTTTAGCTACACTCTCAAGTTCTCATAAAAATCTACGAAAAACAAGCATTCTCTTTGGCGGACCAACTGAGTAAAGCGAGCGACCCGACTAGAAACCTACCTTGATCGAACGATACTGCAATTAGCTCAAACAGTTCAAATACTTCACTCCACTTTGCCGCTCATATGTGGCCGGTACCTCGGATTTAGTTTTGGAGATAAAATTGTCGCTTTTCAAAAGTCTTTGCATGTCGTTCATGGTAACCGCAACGAAATGCTGCGGGAGAACACAGAAATCAAATCCGAGGCGCAAATCGACGCCGAGAATCCATTCCAGCTATAGCAGTATGGGGTACGCAAGCGGTGTATGCAGTGCATACCCCAGGGCCTCAAAGTGCTTGATTCTTATGATTTTTGAGTGTTGGTGCGCCCTACGGGAGTCGAACCCGTCTTTACAACGTGAAAGGCTGTCGTCCTAACCGATAGACGAAGGGCGCCCACTTCATCGGCACATCCGCTGCAGCAAAGCTTGCACTTCACCGGGATGGGCCGAAAGCGTGGCCTCTATAGGGGGGTTCGAAAGGCTTGGCAAGGGTTACGAAACCCGCGCCGCATCCTCGATGTGGAGGCTGGGGACGCGAGTGCCGGACCAGTCGTCGATGGTGAGGCGGCCCACGATGTGCAGCGGCATCTGGCGTTCGGACAGGAGCAGTTCGCCAAGCTCGGTGCCCATGGCCCGGAAGGCGATGGCTTTCAGGCGCTTGCCGTCGGCGGCGGCAATCGTGCAGCGGACGTGGTCGGTGCCGGCCGCTGCGGCATACATCACGCGGTGGGCGGGAAAGGCGAAGATCGGAGACGGATGACCGGTGCCGTAGGGACCCGCCTGCTCCAGCAATTCGATGAGATCGAGGGTGGCGCCACCGGCACTCAGTGCCGCGTCGATGGCAAGTGCGCGGTCTCCTGCCGCCGCCACTTGGGCCGCCAGCCGTTCCTCGAGGAAGCCGCGCAGGTCGCCGAGCTTCGCCTTGGCAATGGTCAGGCCCGCCGCCATGGCGTGGCCGCCGCCCTTTTCGATCAGCCCTCGCTCGAAAGCCTCGCGCACGGCGGAGCCCAGATCGACGCCGGGGATCGAGCGGCCGGAGCCCGACGCCAGCAGGCCCGCCTTGTCCTCCGCCAGCACGAAGCTCGGCAGGTTGAAGCGCTCCTTCAGGCGCGCGGCGGCCAAGCCCACCACGCCCGGATGCCAGCCCCGCGATGACACCACCAGCACCGATGCAAGGCGCTCCTTGCCGAGCATGGCATCGGCTTGGCGCATGGCCTGATCGACAACGGCGATCTCGATTTCCTGGCGCTCGCGGTTGAGGCGCTCCAATTCCTGGGCGATGCCCGCCGCCTCGCCCTTGTCGCGCGTCGTCAAGAGTTTCAATGCAAGTGCGGCATTGCCGATGCGGCCGGCGGCATTGATGCGGGGGCCGAGAAGATAACCCAGCGCATAGGTATCGGGCTTGCGCTTGAGGCGGGCAACATCGGCGAGGCACGACAGCCCCAGGTTCTCGCGCCGCGCCATGATCTTCAAGCCTTGCGTGACATAGGCGCGGTTGAGGCCTTTCAGCGGCACGACATCGCAGACGGTGGCAAGTGCCGCGAGCTCAAGCCATTGCAGCATGTTGGGCTCGGGACGCTCAGGCCCGTACCAGCCCCTCTGGCGCAGCGTCTTGTTCACGGCGGCGATGAAGATCATGCAGACGCCAGCGGCACAGAGATAACCAAAACCCGAGGCGTCGTCCTGGCGGTTGGGGTTTACCACCGCATAGGCCTCTGGCAGGTGTTCGCCCGCCTGGTGATGATCGACGATGAGGGTGATGAGCCCCAGTTCGGCGGCGTGGGCCAGCGGGTCATGCGCCATGACGCCACAATCGAGCGTCACCAGAAGCTCCGTACCCTGACCTTTAAGCTGGTTGACGGCCAACGCGCTGGGACCATAGCCTTCGGTCAGGCGGTCCGGGATATGAACGGCGCAATCGCTGCCGACGGCGCGCAGGAAGGATTGCAGCATGGCGGCGGACGACACGCCATCGACATCGTAGTCGGCAATGACACCGATCTTTTCGTTTGCCATCACCGCGTCCGCCAGCCGTGCGGCCGCCTTCTCCATGTCGCGGAGTGCTGAGGGTTGCGGCATCAGCGTGCGCAGCGTCGGGTTGAGGAAGGCTTCGGCCTCATCGATGCCGACGCCACGCGCCGCCAGCACGCGCCCCAAGATTTCCGGCAGGTCGTGGCGCTGGGCGATGGCTTCCGCCAGGCGCGCATCCTCAAGCCGCGCCTTCCAGCGGCGCCCGCTCGCCGAACGCTCGACGTTTAAGAAGCTACCGGTCAACGAGGTCAGAGCCGTTCGATGCGGATCATGCGCGGGTGTGCCGCGACGTGGCCATCGGTCTCGATGCGGGCGAGCGCGTCGCGCATGGCGGTTTCCACCGTGTCATGGGTAATGAGGATAAACGGCGCCGTGGCGCGCGGCGTATCTTTCGCCTGCTTGCCGCGCTGGAAGATGCTCTCGATCGAGATCTTCTCGTCGGCGAGGATGCGGGCAACCGACGCCACGGCTCCCGGCTTGTCATGCAATTCCAGTGCCACGTAATAGCCGCCTTCATGGGCCCTGGGCGGTGCCGCCTTGTAGGGGCGAAGCGCTGCCGCCGGAATCCCGAAGGCCGGGCGGAAATTGCCGCGCGCGATATCGACCACGTCGGAGATGACGGCCGAGGCCGTCGGATGCGCGCCAGCGCCGCGGCCTTCGAGCATCAGGTCGCCGACGAAATCGCCCTTCACCACCACGGCGTTGAACACGCCATCGGTATCGGCCACCGGCGAGCCCTTGGGCACCAGCGTCGGGTGTACGCGCTGCTCGATGCCCTCGTCGCTGGCAACGGCAACGCCCAGCAGCTTGATCTTGTAACCCATCTCGGAGGCATTGCGGATATCGTCAAGGGTGATCGCCTCGATACCCTCGATGTCGATGGCCTTCAAGTTGACCTCGCAACCAAAGGCCAGCGCGGTCAGCACTGCCAGTTTGTGCGCAGTGTCAAAACCGCCGACGTCAAAGGTCGGGTCAGCTTCGGCATAGCCCAGCGCTTGCGCCTCCTTCAGCACGTCGCCGAAGGCCCGGTCCTCGTTGGCCATCTTGGTGAGGATATAGTTGCATGTGCCGTTGAGGATGCCGAACAGCTTGCCGGCGCGATTTCCCGCCAGCCCCTCGCGGATGGTCTTGACGATCGGAATGCCGCCCGCCACCGAGGCCTCGAAATTCAGCGCCACGCCGTTCACTTCCGCCAGCCGCGCGAGGCTCGAACCATGATGCGCCAGCAGCGCCTTGTTGGCGGTGATGACATGCTTTCCGGCGTTCAAGGCGGCTACAACCGCCGCCTTGGCCGGGTCGCCCTCGCCGCCCATCAGTTCGACGAAGACATCGACATCGGGTGCCGCGGCGAGCTTCACCGGATCGTCGAACCAGTTCAACCGCGACACATCGTGGCCGCGATTCTTCGTCTTGTTGCGGGCGCTTACGGCGGTGACTTCAATTTCTTTGCCAGCTCTGGCGGCCACCAGCGCCCCATGTTTCGCCAGTATGTCCAGCACGCCAGCGCCGACCGTTCCCAGGCCCGCAATGCCCAGCCGCAATGATGTCGCCATGCCGCACCCGCTCATTTCCTCAAGTCCCGCGTCTTATGGCGGGTTGGGGCAGAGATGGCAAGGAAGCGAGGGAAAAAGTTAGTGGTTCAGTTTAAATTTTCACCATTTTTGCTGCGTGGTTCGATACTCACTGTGTTGACGTTTGGGCCACGATTGATGATCTCGATACACTTTCCGATCAAAGCCTGTTGCGATCTGGTGTTGTCCAGTAAAGAGCGATGAATCTGAATAGTGACTGTTTGGGTCGATTCATCGTAACCTGTGATTTGGAACCCTTCCAATGGGTCTGGCTCAGCCATAACATCTCCTGATATTGAATACGTTTCCTGTTTGCACCGCGCTTGCGATCTATCTTCAACGGCAATAACAAAAAACTGTTGTATCCCAATTGGGTTGGAAATGGCAATCATTTCAACTTTTATCATGCTGCGAATATGACACTCCCCCATACTATTTTCCAGAAATGTCAATCCAAGCCAATCTCAGATTGACCCACCACCATGACGGACCAACAAATTCCACCAGTGCCCAGCTTCGGATGTGATGGCGGGCACAGCATCTGCCCGCCGATGCTGGCAAGAGGCGGCGGTGGACAGCCTTTGTCTCGATCCCTGCCCGCGCTTTTTTCACCAACTCCAGATGAGTGATATTTCATGCCCCCCGTTATCCAGCGCATCACGCTGTTTTTTTAGTGTCCTATGCCTTCACGCGGTTCGGGCTGCTCGGCAACTGGCTGTTGCCGTCGGATGCCTGGCCGGTGCCGATGATGCCGCTCGGGCCGCTGCTGGCGGCGCTCGCCGTGCTGGCGTTCACCGAAGGCTAGGCCGGTCTCAAGGCCTGTTTCTGGCGCATCATCCGCTTGCGCGCACCATTGTGGGTCTATGCCACAGCGTTCTTTCCCGCTGGCCATCGTCACGGTTTCGGCTGGCCTTGCCATTGCAATCGGTGTCCCGCATGGGCCATTGCCGGTTTATACGCCGCTCGAATTTGTCATGTTCATTCCGCTGGTGCTACTCGATGGTCCAGCACCTGAGGAAGTGTCATTTCGTGGGCTCGGACAGCATGAATTGCAGCATGCTATCTCGCCGCTTGCCGCCAGCCTGTACATTGGCCTTGGGGTGCTGATCTGGCATCTGCCGGTAGTGGCGGCGGGTACATTCCCTGGCCGATGGCGATCACCTTGATCGCCGTGAGCGTCGTCTATGCCTGGCTCTACAATATTGGCGGGAGCATCTGGCCGCTCGTTGTTTTGCATTTTGTCCAGAACTATTTCGGTGGCGGCTACTTTGGCCGGATGTTCTCAGAACAGGATTCAGTGCCGTGGATCGCCATCCTGACGCTGCTCTATATTGTCTGGGCGGGTTTTCTGGTGTGGCGGTTCGGCGCGGCGCTGGGTTGGGCCGGAGCCGCGGCACCTCAGCGAGGATGACTCACGCCGCCCTCACCCGCGTCTTGCGGCTGAACCAGATGCACGTTCCCACGAAACCGGCGCACACGAACATGCCGGTGGTAAGCTGTTCGCCGAGCAGCAGCCAGCTGGCGGCGAGCGTCATGAAACTTTGCAGCAGCTGCACTTGACCCACCTTGGCGACGCCGCCCAGCGCCAGTCCGCGATTCCAGGCGAAAAAGCCGGCCAACTGACTCATCAGCGAGAGATAAGCAAAGCAGCCCCAGGCGGCGAGCGATTCATTGCCTGTGAGGCCGGTGGCCAGCCACGCCGTCAGCGGAATTGTCAGCGGCAGCGCGAGTAAAAGCGCCCAGCAGATCACCTGCCAGCCGCCCAGGGTCTTTGACAGGTGGCCACCCGCCGCATAGCCCATGCCGGCGCTTAAAGCCGCCAGCAGCAGCAGGAGGTCGCCAGCCTGAACCTGAAATCCGCTGTCCCACACCGCGAACGTGATGACGGCAGCGGATCCCGCAGTCGCCCAGGCCCAGAAGGCCAACGAAGGCCTTTCACCGGCAAAGGCAACGCTCATAATGGCGGTGGCCAGCGGCAGTGCTCCCAGCACCACGCCACCATGCGAGGCAGGAACGGTTTGCATGGCGATGGCCGAGAGAATGGGAAAGCCGAACACCACGCCTGCCGCCACGACCAGCAGCGTCTTCACGTCCTTCGACGATGGCCACGGCTGGCGCGTCAACAGCAGCAAGGGGCCAGCGACAGCAGCCGCCGCCACGGTGCGGCCAAAGGACAGGAACAGCGGGTTCATTTCGTCCACCGCAAGACGGGTGAACGGCAAAGTCAGCGCAAAGATCGCCACGCCGAGAAACCCGAGGAGATAGCCTTTAAGAGTTTGATTCGAAGTCATCGGGCCAAACTAGTGCCGCGAGTCATAGAAACTGCGGGTACAGTCTTTTGAGTTTAACGCGGGCGTCGGCAGTTGTGAATTGCCAGTCGGCTTTTGCGTAATGTTTGTTGCGGTTTTCCTGCCAGGCGGCGATTTCGCTGGTCAGTGTT
>JANPCS010000045.1:0-8350 GCA_031431065.1 Hyphomicrobiales bacterium
AGGAAACTCGTCGTTTCCATAATCGCCGCGAAGTCAGTGCCGTCATGCGCCATCGCCGTTCTCCACAAACAGAATCAGTGGAGGACGACAGATTCAGCACTTCATCCCTTTGTCACGGACTTCTTCACCCGATTGCCCTGATGCAAAACCTCCCCCGGCTTGACAGCGCCAGCGGAGCCGCTATGCAAAGCGGCAGGGGATCGCGCGGTTCTCCCCTTCAGGCGCCAGCCCAAGCATCGCGGCCTCCACCAACACCTGAAAGGCGCCTCCATGTCCGCTCCCAATGTCATTTCTCCCGACAAACTCATGAAGCTGGTGGCAACCCCGGCTTGTCCGGTCATCATCGACGTCCGCACGCCGGAAGACTTCGATGCCGACCCCCGGCTCGTGCCCTCCGCCATTCGCCGCTCCCATATCGACGTGGCCTCCTGGGCGCCGGACTTCACCGGCAAGGCGGCCGTCATGGTGTGCCACCATGGCGCCAAGCTCAGCCATGGCACCGCCGCATGGGCGCGGCATGCCGGAGCCGATGCCGTATCGCTCGAGGGTGGTTTCGAAGCCTGGAAATCCGCCGGCCTGCCACTGGTCCCGGTTGCCAAGCTGCCACCGCGCGATGCGATAGGCCGCACTCATTGGGTGACCCGAGCCAGGCCCAAGATCGACCGCATTGCCTGTCCCTGGCTGATCCGCCGCTTTATCGATCGCGATGCCGTCTTCCTCTTCGTTGCGGCATCCGTAGTCGATGGTGTTGCCAGCCGCTTCAGCGCGATCGCCTTCGACATCGAAAACACGGATTGGAGTCATCGTGGCGAACTCTGCACCTTCGATGTGATGATCGCCGAATGGGGGCTTGCCTCTGCCCCCCTGTTGCGGCTGGCCACCATTGTGCGGGCAGCGGATACGGCGCGGCTCGATCTCGCACCCGAAGCGCCGGGCCTGCTCGCCGCCTCGCTCGGTCTGTCGCGCATGTATTCCGATGATCTGCGGCAGCTCGATGCCGGGATGCTGCTCTATGATGCATTCTACCGCTGGTGCCGCGACGCCACGGAGGAAACTCACAACTGGCCCAGCAACAAGGTGGTGAAACCGTGAGCGTGACCTTCAGCGAGGCCCTGAGGGTCTGGGCACGGATTGGTTGCCTCTCCTTCGGAGGCCCGGCGGGCCAGATCGCGCTGATGCACCGTGAGATTGTCGAGGACCGGCAATGGCTGACCGAGAAGGAATATCTCTCGGCTCTGAATTTCTGCATGCTGCTGCCCGGCCCCGAGGCCATGCAGCTTGCGACCTATGCCGGCTGGAAGCTGCACGGCGTCAAGGGCGGACTGGCGGCGGGTCTGCTTTTTGTGCTTCCGGGCGCTTTCATCGTGCTGGCTCTCACCATGCTCTATGCCGGCTTTGGCAAATTGCCAGCCGTCGATGCAGTCTTCTTTGGCATCAAGGCCGCCGTGCTGGCCATCGTCATCGAAGCGCTGTTGCGCGTCGCCAAACGCGCCCTGAAAACCAACGCCGACTGGGTGATCGCCGCGCTGGCCTTTCTGGCGCTTTACGTTTTTGCCGTGCCGTTTCCCATCATTATCATCGCTGCCGCCCTGTTCGGTTTTATTCGAGGCAGTGGCATCAAGGAGGAATACATCGGAACGCTTCCGAGTCTTGCCGCGCTGGGCGGGACGGTTGCGACCTGGGGCGCGATATGGCTTGTACCACTGGCGGCGCTGGCGGTGTTTCTGGGGCCCGATCACGTGCTGACGGAGATCGGCGTATTCTTTTCCAAGCTCGCGGTCGTTACCTTCGGCGGCGCCTATGCCGTACTAACTTACATGGCGCAGGCCGCAGTGGAGAAAGAGGGCTGGCTTTCAGCGCCCGAGATGATCGACGGCCTGGCGCTGGCCGAAACCACGCCGGGCCCGCTCATTCTTGTCACGCAGTTCGTCGGCTATCTCGGTGCCTCGCGCGAGATGGGTTCGATCTGGGGCGGTATCGCCGGAGCGGTGGTGACGGTGTGGATGACCTTCGCGCCCTGCTTCTTGTGGATTTTCGCCGGTGCGCCTTATATCGACGCCATCGGCAAACGCCCGCGTCTGGCCGGGGCACTGGCCGCCATCACCGCGGCGGTGGTGGGCGTCATCCTCAATCTCTCCGTCTGGTTCGGCCTGCATGTGCTGTTCGGCAAGGTGGAACGCTTCGATGGTGGCTGGTTCAAACCCTGGAACCCCGATTGGGCGCATCTCGATTGGTTCGCGCTGGGCTTGAGCCTCGTCGCGGCCTTGGCCCTGCTGCGCTTCCACCTCGGCATCATCAAGACGCTCATCCTCTGCGCCGCACTTGGTGCTGTCTGGCGGTTGCTCACCTAACCCCACTGCCAGAAATCATTGCCTTCTTTCGCAAGGCTCCGCGCCAGCACCATCTTGTGGACCTCCGAGGCGCCATCGACCAGCTTGGCGCAGCGGGCGTAGCGGTATATCCATTGCAGCACCGTGTCCTTGGAATAACCCGTGGCGCCACAGAGCTGCACACCCACATCCGCCGCGCGGTGCAATGTGTCGGCCACATGAATCTTGGCCATCGATACTTCCTTTTGCGCCTTGCCGCCCTGATCGAGCTTCCATGCGGCATGCATGGTGAGCAGCCGGCCCTTCGCGATTTCGGCCGCCACCTCGCCCAGCATGATCTGCACGCTCTCGCGGGTTCCCAGTAGCGAACCGAAGGCTTTGCGCTCCTTCACATAATCTTGGGCGATCTCGAGGCAGCGCTTCGACAATCCCAGCCAGCGCATGCAATGGGTGAGACGCGCCGGGCCTAAGCGGATCTGCGTCAGGCGCAGCCCGTCGCCTTCGTCCAACAGCCGATTCTCTTCCGGAATCTCGAGCCCGTCGAATTCCAGCTCGCAAGCCCCGCCCAGTTCCTCAGGCCCCATGGTCGCAATACGCCTGACGATGCGCCAGCCCGGCTGGTCCTTGTGATAGAGAAACGCCGAAAGGCCGTTGCGTGGATCGTCCGACGTGCGCGCCACCAGAATGAAATGCGTGGCCCCTTCGGCGCCCGAGATGAACCATTTTCGTCCGTGCACGATGTATTTGCCGCCGTGGCGTTCGGCCCGCGTCAGCATCATGCCGCCGGGATCGGAACCCGAACCGGGTGCCGGCTCGGTCATCACGAAGGCCGAGCGGATATACCCATCGATGATCGGCTGCAGCCAGCGGTCCTTCTGCGCTTCCGACTTCAGCACCTTGTTCAGCACGCTCATGTTGCCGTCATCAGGGGCGGAGCAGTTGAACGCCAGCGGCCCGAAGATCGACCGGTTGGCTTCTTCGTAGAAGGCCGCCCATCCCAC
Organism: Hyphomicrobiales bacterium; assembly: GCA_031431065.1. Classification (GTDB taxonomy): domain Bacteria; phylum Pseudomonadota; class Alphaproteobacteria; order Rhizobiales; family Aestuariivirgaceae; genus Aestuariivirga. The sequence goes on from JANPCS010000045.1 coordinate 3,332, forward strand.
AATTGGAAGCCCCAGCCCGCCACGTTGACGCGGCATCTGCGGCGCCCACAGACCTTCTGCCTTGGCCATCTCGCGCAAGGGCGCCAGCACCTCGGGGCGGATGTTTTCATAAGCATCGTAGTTGGTTGCGTCGGCTTCGAGCGGCAGGATGTTTTCGGCCACGAAAGCCCGCACCTTGAGCCGCAGCGTTTCGATTTCGGGCGGGAGGAAGAAATCCATCTGCGCGGCTCCTATTTCAAGCAGGCGCCGCCATCGGCGATGATCGTCGATCCGGTCATGAATCCCGAAGCCCGGCGCGAGGCGAGCAGCAGCAGTGCGCCGTCAAGATCGGAAGGATCGCCCGCCCGGCGCTGTGGCATCCGCTTCAGCATCGCCTTTCCGGCATCGCTTGCCAGATAGTCATCCGTCATCTCGCTGTGAATATAGCCGGGCGCGATGCCATTGACCCTGATGCCGTGGCGGGCGAGTTCGAAGCCCAACGCCCGTGTCATCTGCACCACCGCCGCCTTGCTGATCGCATAGGCGGCCGATGTCTCGCTCACCAGATAACCCGCCGCTGACGAGATATTGATGATCGTGCCCGGCTGTTGGCGCGCCACCAGGCGCCTGGCGAAGAACTGCGACAGATGCCAGACCGCATCGACATTGGTGTCCTGCACGAAGCGCCAATCGGCTTCGGTTTGTTGCAGATAGTCATCGCTGCCGGCAACTCCGGCGTTGTTGACGAGCAGGCTGACCGGCCCCAAGGCCGCTTCGGCCTTGGCGAATGCCGCGTCGAAGTTTCCGGTTTTCGTCACATCCAGTTCGATTGCCACTGCGTTCTTCATGTCTGCGGCGGCCTTCTCGATGCGCTCGATCCGCCTCGCCGCCAGCGCCACCTTGGCGCCATGCGCAACGAGCACCTCGGCAAAACGGGCTCCCAAACCTGAGGAGGCGCCGGTCACGAAGGCCACCTCGCCTGTGAGGTCAAACAGATCGTGAGCTGGGGTTATGGCTGCCATGGTTGGACTTTCTCCATCAATTTGGGCTATCTAGACGGCAAATCATGATGTGAGACAAGGCGCAATCGATGTCCTATCTTCCCTTGGTCGGCCTGCCCGCCGACACTTATGAAAGTCACGGTTTCCTCAATCACTCGATCGGCGACAAATATGTGCGCGCCGTGGCCGAGGCCGCGGGCTGCACGCCCGTCATGATCCCCTCGATGATCGATGCGCTCGAGATCGACGCGCTGCTCGACCATTTCGATGGGCTGCTGATGACCGGTGCCGTATCCAACGTCCACCCGCCGCATTATGGCGAGCAGCCCTCGGCCGACCACGAACCCTATGACCACAACCGCGATGCCACGACACTGAAGCTGATCGAGCGCGTGGTGGCCCGCGCCATTCCGCTGTTTTGCATTTGCCGCGGCTTCCAGGAACTGAACGTGGTGATGGGCGGAACGCTCGAAACCGAATTGCAGCGGGGCGTTGGCCGCCTCGACCACCGCTCGCCAAAGAACGACGATGTCGATGTCCGCTACAAGCTGGCCCACACCATCAACATCCGTCCCGGCGGTATGCTGGAAAAAATTCTCGGCAAGCGCGAGACCATGGTAAACTCGATCCACCGCCAGGGCATCAAGCGCCTGGCACCGGGCTTGGCCGTCGAGGCCACCGCCCCCGACGGCGTCATCGAGGCCGTCTCAGTCAGGGACGCCAAAACCTTCGCCTTCGGCACCCAATGGCACCCGGAGTTCAAGGCGATGAACAATCCCGATTCGGTGAAACTGTTTGCAGCGTTTGGCGACGCCGTGCGGGCCCACGCCGCCAAGCGCGGGATGGGGTTGAAGCAGAGCGCCTGATCACTTGGCGCGTAACCCATCAACTGAACTTCACTGCCATTAGATACTCATGCAGCACGGGGCTCGTTTTCGGGCAATAGAGCACACCGGTTGTTGAACCTTCCTCTTCCTGTAGAGCGGGTTCCACCAGCAGCGCTGTCCTTGGATAGACCCAGAACGCCCATTCGCGGTCGATCCGGGCCTTTGTGATGGCGCAGTCGAAAAGCTCGGGCCGCATTAGGTAGGCCGAAGCCACCCAATCAAATGGATAGAAGCCCGGCTGGCCAACATCAACGTTCCAGAACACCAGCCAGCCACGTGTCCTCTCGGCGAGCCAGCGATACACGCCACCCCGTTTGCCCAGATTTTCCAAATCATCGGCGGTAATGATGATGCGATGTGCCGCATCGTAGGGGATGAGCGTGATGGGCAATTCCATCTGCTGAATCAAACGCACTGACTCCGGATCCATCGAGAAATTGAGGTCGCGAAAGATCGGACCATGCCCCATGAGCCCTTTCCGCGATCCCTCGGAAGGGTGAAACAGCTGGCCGGGCCTATGGCCCATGACAGCGACAAGCCGCGTGAGATTGGCACGCAATTCTGGATGCCCCTCGAGAGCGGCAGCGACATTGGTGAGGGGACCAAGGGCTAAAATGGTAAGTGGACCCTCTTTGAGAGCGGATCGAAGGGCGGCATGCGCAGCTTCATCGGTATAGGCAGTCCCATCTCTTGGTCCAGAGCTGCCATGCCAAATCGGAATCTCAGGAATGCCATGTGCTCGCAATTGAACAGCAAGCTCAGCAAGGGTCTGCCGGACGACGTCGCCACTCGCGTTTCCGAAGCTTGAGGAGATGCCCCGGATATCAGCCGCATTGGCGGCAAGCCACACGATAGCGAAACAATCGTCCGGATCGGTAGTGGGAGTGGCGCCGCAAGCCGCGTCCGTATCGATCCATATCCTGCTGGATAACAGAACCGCAGGGCCGCCAGTCACGAGTTTAAGCTCAGTTCCTTGTGGCCGCCCGTAAAGCCACAGATGCAAAGGAGCGCCGAAGATTGCCGCAACCACAAGGATTGACGAGACAACGATTGCCCCAAGAACCTTCATGCGCTTTGATAGCGCTCTACCCACGAGCTCTGTCCGATGACGCACAATGGCGGGAAGCGGGGACCAATCGATGCACCCCTCACAACATGCTCGGCAGCACCCTATCCGGCGGATTATGCCCATCGACCCAGGTCTTGATATTGATGATGACCTTCTCGCCCATGTCGATGCGGCCTTCGATGGTGGCCGAGCCCATGTGCGGCAGCAGCACGGCTTTCTTGGCGCGCAGCAGCCTGGGGTTCACCGCCGGCTCGTGCTCGAACACGTCGAGGCCGGCACCGCCGAGTTCTCCGGCCTCCAACATGCGGGCCAGCGCGTTCTCGTCGATCACTTCGCCGCGCGCCGTGTTGACGATGATTGCTTCCTTCTTCATCAGCTTGAGGCGCCGCGCCGACAGCAAATGATACGTGGCGGGCGTATGCGGGCAATTGATCGACACGATATCCATGCGCGCCAGCATCTGGTCGAGGCTTTCCCAATAGGTGGCCTCGAGCTCTTCCTCCACTTTCGCATGAACCGGTTTGCGGTTGTGATAGTGGATCTGCAGTCCGAAGGCCTTGGCGCGCCTCGCCAGCGCCGTGCCGATGCGGCCCATGCCGATGATGCCGATGCGCTTGCCCCACAGCCTGCTGCCCAGCATCCAGGTGGGTGACCACCCAGCCCAGCTGTTGTCGGGTCCGATCACCTTGGCACCCTCGATGATGCGCCGCGACACCGCCATGATCAGCGCCATGGTGAAATCCGCCGTGTCTTCGGTCAAGACACCCGGCGTGTTGGTGACGGTGATGCCGCGCGACAGGGCGGTTTCGACATCGATGTTGTCAACGCCGGTGCCGAAATTGGCGATGAGCTTCAATTGCTCGCCGGCCTGCAGCAGCACCGCCTTGTCGATGCGGTCGGTGACGGTGGGCACCAGCACTTCGGCTGTCTTCATGGCCTCGATCAGCGCCGCCTTGCCCATCGGCTCGTCGGTTGCGTTGAGCCTGGTATGGAACAGTTCCATCATCCGCGTTTCGACGACATCGGGCAGCTTGCGGGTGACGACGACGAGGGGCTTGCGCTTGCTCATGGGAATCCTGACTTGGGTCTTAAGACTTGGGGGCGGCTCAACACATTCTTAACCCTGAAGGGCCAATCGTGCCATTGAGATTGTCCGTGGGGTTCATCCGTTGGCACAGCGGCACCCATGGTGTAAACTGGCATTGTGTCGAACCATGGCTTTGCCGCCAGCGTGGGGGCTAGCCCGGCAGGGGGATACCGGATCATGGCGCAAGCCCCGACCGCAAACCGGCGAATTGGCTCGATTGTTCTGGCCGTGGCCTGCCTTGGCATAGCCGGGGCCGTGGGCTGGCCGTTTTTCGCCAAGCGCAGTGATTCTCAGGCCAGTATCGCGGCAGCCGGCGCAACCGCTTCGATCGACCAGGCGCCCAGGGCGCTGGGGCCTTCAGGCTTGCCGATCCCGCGCTTTGTTTCGCTGAAAGCCGAGAAAGTGAATGTCCGCCGCGGCCCCTCGAGCGATCATGCGGTGGCCTGGGTGTTCAACCGCAAGGGCTTGCCGGTCGAGATCGTCGCCGAGTTCGAAACCTGGCGGCGGGTCCGCGATTCGGATGGCGAGGAAGGCTGGATCCTGCAGAACATGCTGTCCGGCAAACGCACTGCCATGACGGCACCGTGGAAGAAAGACCAGACCATAGCACTCTATGACCGCGCCGGCACCAAGGGCGGTGTCATCGCCAGGCTGGCCGCCGGCGTGGTCGGCGAGGTCGGTTCCTGCACCGGCGAGTGGTGCGAGGTGACGGCCGGTGGCTTCGATGGTTACGTTGAGCAATCGCAGCTCTGGGGTGTCTATCCCGGCGAAACCGTCGACTAGAACAAGGCCTGGGCCATAATGCTCCGCAGGCTGATCATCCACCCCGGCATGCCGCGGGCGGGGTCCTCCTCGCTGCAGGAGGCGCTGTTTCATAATCGTGGCGGCCTGGAAGCCGAAGGCTTGTCTTATCCCGTGCTCGGGCTTCGCCATGCGGAAGATGGCGAGGTGGCGCAGATCTATAACCACAAGCTGCTGTTCCAGAGCGCCCGCAGG
>JANPCS010000046.1:0-4769 GCA_031431065.1 Hyphomicrobiales bacterium
AACACTGACCAGCGAAATCGCCGCCTGGCAGGAAAAACGCAACAAACATCACGCCAAAGCCGATTGGCAATTCACAACTGCCGACGCCCGCGTTAAACTCAAAAGACTGTACCCGCAGTTTCTATGACTCGCGGCACTAGCTGGCCAGCGCGATGTTGTCGTCCGGCAGGAAGTTGGCGATCTCGCGGGCTTCCACGGGCTTCGAGAACAGGTAGCCCTGGAACTGGCTGCAGCCCGCCAGGCGCAGGACCGAGACCTGGTTTTCGTCCTCGATGCCTTCGGCGACCACCGTGAGGCCCAGCGCATCGGCCATGGCGATCGTGCCTTGGACAAGCCGCAAGGCCGAGGGCTGGCGCAGGATGTCAATGACCATCGAACGGTCGAGCTTGAGCTTGTCGAACTTGAAGCGGCGCAGGTGGCCGATCGACGAGAAGCCGGTGCCGAAGTCGTCGAGCGCGATCTTGACTTGCATGTCATGCAGGCGGCTGATGATGGTATTGGCGCGTGACGCATTGTCAATGATGAAGCCTTCCGTCACCTCAAGTTCGAGGCGCCTGGCATCGAGCCCGGTGCTGGCGAGCGCGATACCCACCAGTTCGGCAAAGTTGGGGTTCATGAATTGAATGGGCGAGACGTTGACCGATACAAAAATCTCCGGCCATTGCGCCGCTTGGCGGCAGGCCTCGGTCAGCACAAAGAGGCCCAGGTCCTCAATCAGGCCGAATTCCTCGGCGACCGGAATGAAGACATCGGGCGTATAGTAACTCTCGGTATTCTTCGGCCAGCGCACCAGGGCTTCGACGCCCCTCATCTTGCGGCTGCGGGCATCGACGATGGGCTGGTAGACAACGCTGAGGCTCCGCGACAGCACGTGTTGCCGCAGATGGGCGGCGATCGCCCGGTTCTCGTCGCGTTTGAAGTCGAGCGACTTCTGGTAGATATTGGTGCAGTTGCGCCCTTGCGATTTCGCCGCGTACATGGCGACGTCGGCGCGGCGGATGATTTCCTTCACGTCGGCGGCATCGTTCTCGATGTCGACAATGCCGATGCTCACCGAAACCGAGGCGATGCGCCCGTCGAGCACCATCGGTTCCTCGAGGAATTCGATCATCCGCCGGGCGGTGAGGCGCGCCGTTGCAGCACAGTCCTTGCCGCTGACGATGATGGCGAATTCGTCGCCGCCGAGGCGAGCAACGACTTCGGCATCGCGCGCCAGATAGGCAAAGCCCGCCGCCGCGGCCTTGAGCAGCATGTCGCCAATTTCATGGCCGTAGGAATCGTTCACTTCCTTGAAGCCATCGAGGTCGGCATAAATAACCGACAGGGCGCGGCCATTGCGCCGCGACGCGTTAAGCAGGCGGTCGAGCGCGGACAACATCTCGCGCCGGTTGGCAAGTCCCGTGAGGTCATCGCGAAACGATGCGGCGACGGTGTCGGCGTGGCTGTCCTGCGCCTCCTTGAAACCCTTCCAGGTCATGTAAAGCAGCACCGCGATCATGAACAGGAACATCGTCACCAGCATCGCGACGACATTGCCGTACTTACCGCGCATCACATCGCCGGGGCTGCGGTTTTTCCAGGTCAGCTGCCCGATGGTATCGCCCGACGGCGACAGGATATCGACCGACCCCGAGAGTTTCGGCTGGCCGGGGGCGACAATGCGCAGTTCATCCATGGCATAGCGCCGCTCGATGCTTGCGACGGCGCTGTCATCAATTCGCTTGATGAAGATGACGCTGTTGCCGGTATGCGGGTCGCGCCCTTCGCGCTCGGTCGCCCACATTATCCTGGCCAGACCGGCGACATAGATGGAATTTCCAATCCGCACGATCCCCGAACTGATGTTTCTCTCTGCCGCCTGTTTTTTAGCCCGCGCGAGCAGCACACCGAGATTTGCGCCCAATTGGTCAATTGCATTCTCGCTGAGCCGCTTGCCGTTTGTGCCGGCATAGATCGTTTCACCACCGGGGCCGACGACGTAAGCGGTTTCATAAACGCCGCGTTCGGTTCCGGCGCCCCAGATTTCGTCGAGCCACTCGGTGTTGACCTGACCCGAACCGGCATTAACGGCCGCATCGTCCCAAACGGCATTGTCATAGAGCACGTTTTCGATGTTGTCGCGCAGCGAACCGAGGGCTGAGTTTGCCAGCCGCGCCGAGAAATTCGCGTCGAGCCGGTTGGTCTCATGGAAGATGCCATTGACGATGTAGATCAGCAGCAGCGCAATGCTCCCCACCGCCACAAGGCTGGGGGTGACAACCTTGAGGGCAAAGGAGGGGGTTATCGATCTTGCTGGTGCCATGTGACTTCTGGACTGTTGGTAGAAGCCACGACACTAGGTCGAAAAGATTAATGCCCTCTGGCATTGGCCACGGGAATTCCGGGCATTTCAGAGAATTAATTCAGCCGGTGATGGCGATGAGCTTGCGCTGGCTTTCCGACGCGATGGTGGGTGCGGCCAGGACTTCGCCGCGCGGTCCGCCCAGCACCCGGCGCTCGGGGAATGTCACGGTCACCTCGGTGCCGCCCGCCGGTGGGCTGAAAATACTGACCGTACCGCCGTGCGCGTCCATCAGGCCCTTGACGATCGGCAGGCCGAGGCCGGCCCCGTCAATGGCTTTCTTGGCGGCGAAGCTGCCGCGCGAAAAGGCGCTCATCGCCGCTTCGATCTCATGCGCCGGGATCCCCGGGCCATTGTCCTTGATGCTGATCGACAGGCTGCCTTCGCTGGTGCGCCCGCTGTGGATCTCGATGTGGCCGCCGATCGGCGTGAACTTGATGGCATTGGACAGCAGGTTGATGACGATCTGGTTCAGTGCCCGCTTGTCGGCCATGAGTTTTGGCAGATTGTCGGGGACGCGGACATCGACGGTGATTTTCTTTTCTTCCGCCTTGAGCAGCAGGAGATGGTTGACTTCCTCGACCGCCACCAGAACGCTCAACGGTTCTTCGGACAGATCGCGCCGGCCGGCTTCAATGCGCGACAGATCGAGGATGTCGTTGATGAGGGCCAGCAGATAATGCCCAGAGTGATGGATGTCGTCGGCATAGTTCTTGTAGACCGGGACGGTCATCGGCCCGAACATCTCGCGCTTCAGGACTTCGGAGAAGCCCATGATGGCGTTGAGCGGCGTGCGCAACTCGTGGCTCATGGTGGCCAGGAAGGCCGACTTCGCCTTGTTCGCCTCTTCGGCGTTTTTCTTTTCTTCTTCCGCTTTGACTTTCTCGCGCCGCAGATCGGCGATCAGCGTATCCTTCTGGGCCTTGAAAATCAGCATGTCGCGGGCCGTGTCTTGCAGATTGCGCGCCACCAGGAGAAAGAAGGCTTCAAGGGCAATGATGGTGCCGCCCAATGCCAGATAGACCGGCTCCGCCTCGTAGACGCAGCGCAAGGCAACGCCGATGGTGAGCACGCCGGTGCCGGCAATCAGCACCGGCATGAAACTGTTGACGATCAGAAGGCGGACCGCAATCACCGCCATGATCGAGGCGATCAGATAGACATGCTGCATGGCCGTGGCACCATTCCAGAACAGGAACAATGGCAGGCTCCAGCACATGCCGATAAGCAATTCGGAAGCCGACAGCATGCCGATCCAGTCGCGCTGTTCGTCGTGGCTGCGCTCGCGCTTGAAATACAGCTTGCACAAGTAGAACTGGATGCCGAGACAGAACAGGGCGCCGAGGAACCAGCCGAAAGCGATGTGAAGATATGTCCACTGCAGGCTGGTCAGCATCAGCATGACGGCGAGAATCGGCATGGCCGGCGAAACCCGGATCTGGTTCTTCAGAAACAGCACGAGCATTTGGTGTTGCCAGTCGCTGTCTGGCGCGGCCGCTTTTGGCGTGGCGGCAGTGCCCGTGGAATCCGGACTTGGGTCGCCAAGAAAATTGTAGCGGTCCACTGAATCCACCTTGTCTTTGCCAATTCCCATGTGTTCCAGTCTCCCCACTCGACGGAATTTCACAGCACACCCTAATCACAAACAGGCTAATGTGAGGTTGTACCCAATGCTAAAATTTGACGGAGACCGTTCATCGCCAAGATCGAGGCCAAGATCGCGGAGCTTCTGATGCAAGTTGCGGCCTGCCGGATTTGCCGCGATCAGCCAAAGGGTAAGCCGCTGCCGCACGAACCCCGGCCGGTGCTGCAGGCCGGTGGCCCGGCCCGTATTCTGATTGCCGGCCAGGCGCCGGGAACCCGTGTACATGCCTCAGGCGCGCCCTTCACCGATCCGTCCGGCGAGCGCCTGCGCGACTGGCTGGGCGTTGCTTCAGGAGTTTTTTACGATACTGCGAAATTTGCGATTTTGCCGATGGGATTCTGCTTTCCCGGACTGACGCCCGCCGGTGCCGACCTGCCGCCCAGGCGCGAATGCGCACCGGCATGGCGTAAACTTCTGCTCGATGCCATGCCTGAAATGGAACTGGTGATCTGCCTCGGCGCGCATGCCATGCGCTGGCATTTGGGCGCCCAGTTTGAGGGCTCGGTCGACGGTGCCGTCAGGAATTGGCGGAGATCATATGAACTGACGCCCAAGGTCATTGCCTTGCCGCATCCCTCCTGGCGCAACAACGCCTGGCTGACCCGCAACCCGTGGTTTGCCGATGAGCTGCTTCCGGTGCTGCGCCAGGAGGTGGTTAGGGTTTTGGCAAATAGCCTGCCGGTCTGAGATTGACTGCCCGGGACTGCCGTGGAAACAGCAGTTGGCTGGTGTGAACATTGCCGTGCACCGCCTTCACGCACCGCCCGGTCGCGCGGCCTGCGC
>JANPCS010000047.1:0-15327 GCA_031431065.1 Hyphomicrobiales bacterium
CGCCACGCTGGCATCGGCCAAGACCGGTTTCCGGCCGATTGCCCGGCATGGTGCCATATGGGGGTTTGGACATGCCTTGACGCTGGGCGCCTTCGGCGGTGCCGTCTATGGGCTGAAGCTCACTCTCTCCGGCCATCTTGCCAATGGCCTTGAACTTGCCGTCGGCGCCATGCTGGTGATCCTCGGTGGCCACGTCATCTACCGGGTGTTCCGCGACCGCATTCATTTTCATGTGCACAGGCATCGCGGGGGTCAACCGCATTTTCATGCCCACAGCCATGCGGGAGATGTTGGGAATCACGTCCAAAGTGCGCACTATCACTATCACCCGGATAAGAGCTGGCGGCGGAGTTTGAGCGTCGGCATGATGCATGGCCTGGCGGGATCGGCTGCACTGGTGGCGCTCACCGCCTCGACGGCACCGAGTGCGACCAGCGGATTGCTGTTCATTGCGCTGTTCGGCCTGGGCTCGATGATTGGCATGGCGATGTTCTCCGCCGTCATCGCCGTGCCGCTGTCGCTGACGGCGAAAACCCTCACCTGGGCCAACCGCGGGCTGCAGATCGGTGCGGGACTGTTCGCGCTGGGATTCGGGCTCTCGATCATGATCGAGACCGGGATGGCGCTGGCGGCGGCGTTGTAGAACTCCCTCCCCCTCGTGGGGAGGGGCTTTAACTCACCTTACCAGCTGCTTCACCATCGCCGCGATCATGCGTGGCAGGTCGTAAGGGAAGCGGGCGGTGATCAGGTTGCCGTCGACGACGCAGGGTTCGTCCAGCACCGTGGCACCGGCGTTTGCCAAGTCCGGGTGGATGTTCCAGACGGCGGTGGCGCGTTTTCCTTTGAGGATTCCGGCGCTCACCATCACCCATTGGCCATGGCAGATGGCGCAGGTCGGCTTGCCCAACGCCAACATGTCGCGGACGAAGCTTTGCGCATGTTTATCGGCGCGCAGAAAATCCGGGTTCCAGGCGCCGCCGGGATAGATGCAGGCGTCATAGTCCGCGACCCTGGCCTCATCCATGTAGCGGTCGATCTTCAACCAGCCGGCGTTCTCCATCAGGCGGACGGCCAACACATGGGTGGCGGTCAGCGGCGGAAAGCGCAGGCCCAGCGTCGGGTGGAATTCGCCGACGCGCGGCGCCACCACGTGCACCGTGGCGCCATGCTCGGTCAGCCATTTGGTGGCGCCGGTGATTTCCACTTCCTCGACACCATTGGTGCAACAGATGGCGATTTTCTTGCCCTGCAACAGTATCGGATTGGACGGCGGATCGAAAAGGAAGCGATTGAGTTCGCGATTCAATTCGCCATCCGCCGTGGCCAGCAGCTCGGTCGATATCGACGGCACCGGTGAGGGCGTCATGAAAGCCTGGGCCCGCAGCAGCGTGGCGTTCTGGGCGGATTGCGGATCGTGCGGCTTGTTCATTCTCGGTCCTCCGAATTATTTGCAAGGCGTATATCAGGAATTGACAAGAGGCGCGAGACAGTTTGTCTTGGCGGATTATCTGGGGAGGCACAATCGATGAAACTTGGCTTCAATCTGCTGCTGTGGACCGGGCATGTCACGAAACAGCACGAGCCAATATTGAAGGCGCTCAAGAAGACCGGTTATAACGGCGTGGAGATTCCGCTCTTCGAGGGTGATGTCGATCACTACACGCGGCTGGGCGAGATCATCGCACGGAACGGGCTTGAGGTTACGACGGTCAGCGTGCTCGGCGCCGGTCATAATCCGCTGTCGCCGGACAAGGCGCAGCAGGCGGCGGCGGTGGAACGGACAAAATGGGCCATCGACTGCACCGCCGCGTTGGGTGCCAACATTCTGGCCGGGCCGATGCAATCCGAAATTGGTTACTTCAGCGGAAATCCGGCCACCGCTGCCGAACACAAGCGCGGTGTGGTTTTCCACAATCGGGCGGGCGACCATGCGGGGAAGCACAACGTTCGGCTTGCGGTCGAGGCGTTGAACCGATTCGAACTCTACTTCATCAACACCATGCAGCAGCTTTCCGACCACCTCGACGCAGTCGATCATCCCAATGTCAAGGCGATGTATGACACGTTCCACTGCAACATCGAGGAGAAGGATCCGGTCGCGGCGATCAAGACGATCAAAAAGCACATGATCCACGTGCACATCTCGGAGAACGATCGCGGCACACCAGGCAAGGGCCATGTGCCGTGGGACGCGACCTACAAGGCACTGAGAGCTGCGAAGTATGATGGCTGGCTGACCATCGAGGCGTTCGGCCGGGCGTTGCCGGCACTCGCTGCGGCAACGCGGGTGTGGCGCGATTTCTTTCCCAATCCGGAAGAAGTCTACAAGCTTGGCTACAAGCACATGAAACAGGGCTGGGCCAAGGCCAAGTGACGAGGGTCTACGTCATTGGTACCTGCGACACCAAGGAGGCAGAACTCCGTTACGCGGTGGAACGGGTTCGCGCGGCAGGTGCTATGGCGGTGTTAGTCGATGTTTCAACAACGCCGAGCACGGCTTCAACCGATGTGACGCCAGAGACGGTTGCGAGGTTTCATCCGCTAGGTGTGGAGGCTGTGCTTGGTCTCACGGATCGTGGCCGCGCGGTGACGGCGATGGGCGAAGCACTGACGGATTATCTCCTGTCCCGCAACGACATTGGCGCGGTGCTGGGATTGGGTGGTGGCGGCAACACCTCGATTGTTACGGCGGCGATGCGGGCGCTGCCGATCGGCGTGCCGAAGCTGATGGTATCCACAATGGCATCGGGGAATGTGGGCGCTTACGTCGGCCCAACCGACATCGCCATGATGCACGCGGTGGCCGATGTGGCGGGCCTCAATGCCATCACCCGCCAGGTGATCGGCAATGCGGCACATGCGGCAGCAGGGATGGCGATGAACAGCATGCCGGAGGTTCGCGATGCCAAGCGCGCCGTGGGCCTCACCATGTTCGGCGTCACCACGGCCTGCATCACGCAAATCCGCCAGTTGATCGAGAGTGATTGCGAGTGCTTCGTGTTCCATGCGACTGGTACCGGCGGGCAGTGTTTCGAAAAATTGATCGATTCGTGTTACATCACGGCGGCGCTCGATATCACCACGACGGAAGTGGCCGATCGTCTTTTCGGCGGTGTTCTGCCGTGTACGGAGGATCGCTTCGGCGCCATCGTCCGCAGCCAAATTCCCTATGTGGGCTCGGTTGGGGCCTGCGATATGGTGAACTTCGGCGCCCGCGAAACGGTGCCCGCGCGATTCGCCGGCCGCAACCTCTATGTTCACAACCCGCAAGTCACGCTGATGCGGACGGCGGCGGACGAAAGCGATGCGATCGGCCGCTGGATTGTCGTGAGGGTCAATCGAATGCAAGGCCCGGTCCGATTCCTGCTGCCGCTCAAGGGCGTCTCGGCCATAGATCAAGCCGGAAAGCCATTTGATGACCCCGTAGCCGATGCGGCGCTGTTTCAAGCGATAAAGCAACACTGGATAAAAGCACCCAATCGCCAACTCATTGAGGTTGACGCTCACATCAACGATCCGGCATTTTCCGCTGCCGCCGTTCAGGCCTTCCGCGACATCACATAAGGAGTTTCCATGGCCCGCGCCTATGCCAGCATCATCCTGAAAGCGCCCGTCGAAACGGTGTGGAGTCTGGTGCGCGATTTCAACGGGCTGCCGAAATGGGCGCCGGCCATCACCAAGTCGAAGATCGAGGGCGGGCTCGATGCCGATGTGGTGGGCTGCGTCCGTTCGTTTTACACGCATGATGGCGCCCACATCCGCGAACGCCTGCTGATGCTGGACGACGCGCGCTATTGCTTCACCTATAACTTCGAGAAACCGGCGTTTCCGGTGAAGAACTACATCGCGACGCTCAGGCTCTACCCCGTCACGCATACCGACCAAACTTTCGCCGAATGGGAAGCAACTTTCGATGAAGCGCCAGGTGACCAAGGTAAATACGAGAAGATCATTTCCAAGGATGTGTTCGCAAGCAACTGGAAGAACCTTGCCGTCATCATTGCCAAGAACAAACCGCAGAAGACAGATGGTGCGGTGCGCTGGAAGGGTTATCAACCCAACAAGGTGTGGACGTCGCGGGTCATCAAGGCGCCGGCCGGCGATGTATGGGGGGTGATGCGGGATTTCGCCGGCATGGGGGGCTGGCATGAGGAGATCACCCGCATGCACATGCTGAAGAAAGCGCGGCCCGACAAGGTAAGCGGTATTCGCGATTTCTATTTCGGCGAGGGCCACTTGAACGAGGAGCTGCTGCATCTTTGCGACATCACGCGGAGCCTCTCCTATCGCATCACCAAGTGCGCGATCCCGTGGATCAACTATGTCTCGGGCCCGCGGCTCTGGCCGGTGACCGCCGACAACTCCACCTTCGGCGTGTGGACGGGCGACTGGCAGGCCAGCCCGCAGGATGATCTCTTGCTCATGCCGCGAACCGAACAGAATGTCTATCAGCGGGCATTTGCGACGGTGGAGAAGAAGCTGAGGGCGATCAGTGCACGCGGTTAGGAGCCCTCATCCGCCCTTCGGGCGCCTACTCCCATTCTCTGAACGGGAGTAGGCGCAAGAGCCGCATCGGCAGTCTACTTGGTGATGGGAGATTGCAACACGAGTGCCTTCCCCCGTGCCCCCCGGCATGGGGGAAGGTGGCCGACAGGCCGGATGAGGGCACTTCAATCGGTGTGGAACACATTTTCCATATCGGCCCACCATTCGCCTGATTTGCGGGTCTCGAAGGGGACTTGCATCGGGTCAGTGATGGCCCACCACTCCTTCATGCGTGGTGCAGCGGCTGCCTGCTGCATGTCGGCGGCGTAATCGGTGCCGTGGTACTCCCAATAGGCGAAGAGCAGGTGCTCCGGCTCCCTCAGAAAAATGGTGTAGTTGCGGACATTGGACTTAGCGATGGCCTCCAGAATTTCCGGCCACACGGCGGCGTGGATGCGCTTGTATTCGGGGATGACTTCGGCCTTCAGTTTTATGACCCGACCCATTCTCTGCATGATGTGCTCCCTCCCGATGCCATTGACCAATTCGAGTTTCCTGACGAAGATCGCCAAAAACCGGAGTAGATACAATGGCCAACTGGACGGACAGATTTGCACTCACCGGCAAGCGCGCGCTGGTGACGGGAGCGACCAAGGGCATCGGCCTCGAAACCTGTAAAGTGCTGGCGGACGCAGGCGCCGACATCGCCGCCGTGGGCCGCGATGCGGCGGGACTGGCTGAAGTTGCAGCGGCGGTGAAGGCCAACGGCCGCCGCTGCGTGACGATTTCAGCCGACATGGCGACGCCTGAAGGACCGGTGCGGGCGGCGCAAGAAGCGCTGGCGGCTTTCGGCACCATCGACATCCTGGTCAACAATGCCGGCATCGCACTCCTCGGCCACCTGGTCGATGCGACGGTCGAAGACTGGGATGCCACCATGGCGGTGAATCTGCGGGCGCCCTTCCTCTTGGCGCGCGCCCTGGCGCCGGCGATGATCGCCCAGAAACTCGGCAAGATCATCAATGTGTCGTCGCAAGCCGGTGTCGTGGGGCTCGATGCGCATGCCGCCTATTGCGCCTCCAAGGGCGGGCTCAACATGCTGACCAAGGTGATGACCGTCGAATGGGCCAGGCACAACATACAGATCAACACGGTGTGCCCGACAGTGATCCTGACACCGATGGGAGAGTTGGTGTGGGGCAAACCTGAAACCGGCGATCCCATGAAGGCGAAAATTCCCGCCGGGCGTTTCGGCAGGCCGATGGAAGTAGCCGATGCGATTCTGTTCCTCGCCTCGTCTGCCTCCGACATGATTTGCGGGCATGACCTGCTGGTCGATGGTGGGTTTACGGCGGTGTGAGGCCCCTCTCCCGTCACGCGTACCGCGTGACACCCTCTCCCGCGAGGGGAGAGGGAAGGTGTCAATAGGTTGCTCTTCCGCCGCTCACGTCGAATACGGCGCCAGTTGAGAACGAGCATTCTTCGCTGGCCAGCCAGCAGACAAGGCTGGCGACTTCCTCGATTTTCCCCAGGCGCGCCATGGGAATCTTCGAGAGCATGAAATCGACGTGGCTTTGCGGGATCTGATCGAAGATCGGGGTGCGCACGGCGGCAGGTGTCACGCTGTTGACGGTGATGCCGGTCTTGGCCAGTTCCTTGGCGAGCGACTTGGTGAAGCCGATGACGCCGGCCTTCGATGCCGAATAGGCCGAGGCATTGGGATTGCCTTCCTTGCCGGCGATGGACGCGATGTTGACGATGCGGCCATAGTTCTGCGCCACCATGTGCGGAACAACCGCGCGGTTGGTGTAGAATGTGCCGTTCAAGTTGATGGCAATGGTGCGGTGCCAGTCTTCCATCTTGAGATCGGCGACGGTGGCCGTGGGACCCGCGATACCGGCGCTGTTCACCAGCACGTCGATGCCGCCCAGTTGCTTGATGGTTTCCGCGGCCGCCGCCTGCACCGAATCCCAGTTGGAAATGTCGGTCTTGATGCCGCCACTCACATCCCAGACCACAACCTTGCCACCCTCGGCGGCAATGCGCTTGGCGACGGCCTCGCCGATACCGGAGAGGCCGCCGGTGACCACGGCGCGGCGTCCTGAAAATCTCATGATTTGCTCCGTACAGTGATGATCGCTGCAAGGGCCGCCGCCACGGCGGCAATGCCCCAGACCAATGGTTGCATCCAGAACGGCGGAGTCATCAGCTGGATCTTGCCCATCTGGGTGTTGGGATCGGGTGGCTTCAAAAAGAACACGCCGTAGAGATGCGCCGCGGCGATCGCCACCAGCAGCACGATGCAGAAGATCATCGCCACGACCATGGCGATGGTGATGACCGAGCGCACTTTGACACCGGCTTGGGCCAGCGGCAGCAGATTGTTGATGAGACCGGCGAGCACCACGAGGCCGGAGCCAATGGCAAACAGCGTGACGCTGAAGGGCTGGAAGATCAGGATCAGCGCGAAAATGCCGAGGCCGATGATGAAGTATTCGAGCCGCAGAGCGCCTTGCGGGCTCATGCCACCATTGCCGGACCCGCTCATGCGCGCACCGCCTTTCCGTCTTCGCCGAAGAAATGCGTCTGTCTTGGATCCGGCCGCAAGTGCATGGCCTCGCCAATCCCGACGCGCATTTCGCGCGGCACGACCACGCGAATGTCGCCACCCACGGGCGTGCGGGCGTGGATCAGAGTTTCCGCGCCCATTGGCTCGATCAGTTCGGCTTGCGCCGATATCGTATCGCTCGCTTTCTCGGAAGTGGCGGTGAAGGCCCGCGGCCTGATGCCGACCATGACTTTCGACGGCTTCAGGCGCGACACGGCGGGATCGGCAGGTATCTCGATGTCATTGCCGGCGAGGCGAACCAACGCCTTGCCGTTGTCAAAACTCTTGAGATCGGCCTCGACCAGATTCATCTGCGGCGTGCCGATGAAACTTGCCACGAAAACATTGGCGGGCTTGGCAAAGACGTCATGAGGCGTTCCCACCTGCTCGATCAAGCCGTCGCGCATGATGGCGATGCGGTTGGCCATGGTGAGGGCTACGAGTTGGTCATGGGTCACGATGACGGTGGCCTTGGAGAGGCCGGTCAGCACTTCCTTGATCTGGCCGCGCATCGAATGGCGCAATTCGACATCGAGACGCGACAGCGGTTCGTCGAAGAGAAAACAATTGGGATCGCGCACGATGGCGCGGGCCACCGCGAGGCGCTGCTTCTCGCCCTCCGACACTTGCCCTGGCATCCGGTCCAGCACATCCGTCAAGTGCATGATCTTTGCAACGTTCATCACGCGCTTGCCGGCTTCGTCCTTCGACAGGCCTTCGTAGTGCAATGGCATGGCGATGTTCTGGCCGACACTCAAGGCCGGATAGAGCGCATAGAATTGAAACACCATGGCGATGTCGCGCTTTTGCGGGCTGAGCTCATTCATGCGCTGACCGGCGATGATGACATCACCCGATGTGGCACGTTCGAGGCCGGCGATCATCCGCAGTGTCGTGGTCTTGCCGCAACCCGAGGGACCGAGAAGGCATACTACCTCGCCTGCCGCAACCTTCAGATCGGCATCCTTGACGGCGGTGAAATCGCCGAAGCGCTTGGTGAGTTTCCTGATTTCGATGGTCGACATGTCAGCGTTTCACGGTTCCGAAGGTCACGCCGCGCAGCAGGTGATTCTGCAGGAAGAAGGTGACGAGAAAAACAGGGATGAGGAACAGCGTCTCGATGGCCGCCAGCAATGTCCAATCGGTACCACGCCCGCCGGACGACACCGCCTGATTCATGGCGACCGGCACGGTGCGGGTATCGGCGCTCGACAACAGGAGGGCGAAGAGGAACTCGTTCCATGTCAGAATAAGGCCGAACACGAACGTCGCCGCCAGCCCGGCCACCACCTGCGGCAGGCAGATCTTGTAGAACACGCGGAAACCGGAAGAGCCGTCGATGCGCGCCGCATCCTCGACATCGAGCGAGAGTTCGTCGAAGAAGCTTTTCATCATCCAGATGGTGAAGGCCAAGTTGAACGCCGTATAAAGCAGGATAATGCCGAGATAGGAACCGGACAAGCCGACGACGCGGAACATCAGGATGACCGGGATGATCACGACAATGGCGGGCAGCATGCGCGTTGTCAGGATGATGAAAAGATAGGTGTCGTTGCCTTTCAGGGGATAGCGCGAGAAACCGAAGGCGGCCAGCGTGCCGATGACCAGCGCCAGGAGAACAGACACGGTTGCGATGACGATGGAGTTGAAGAAATACAGATCGAATCCGGTGTTCTCGGGGGCGCCACCGGGCGTCATGACGCGCGAAAAAACCGAACCGAAGTTCTCCAACGTCGGGGTGAACACAAATTGGTCCGGGATGAGGCCGAAGAAGGTTGTCGGCGAAATCGTCGGCGGCACCGACAATGCGAGCGCCTGCGGCTTGATGGCGGTGAAGATGATGAAGAGAACGGGGATGAAATAGACGAAGGAGACGATGGCGACGATCAGCGAATAGACCCAACCGGCCTCACCGACGCCACTGGCCTTGCGGAAACCCAGGGCTTCCCAGATCGAGATCTTGTCAGCCATTTTGAAGTTTCCCTGTGCGGCTTCTCTCGTTCGTCACCCCAGCGAAGGCTGGGGTCCAGCTGCCAGAGTGCCGGCCAAAGAAAGCTGGGTCCCGGCTTTCGCCGGGATGACGGGAAGGGGGGAGGATGTTCACGTTGTTATCCACCAATCAACCTCCCTGCGTGCGGCGGTTGGCGAGATAGAGGTAGAGGTTGGTCAGCACGATCACCATGAAGAGCATCAGGTAGGAGACCGCCGCGCCCTCGGACGTCTTGTTCTGTTCGTTGGCGATGCGGATAAGATGGTAGGAAATCGTCATCGTATCGTTGCCGCCCTTGGTAAGCAGGATCACCAGATCGGCGAGCTTGAAGGCTTCGATGGTGCGGAAAAGCAGCGCCAGCATCAACAGCCCCCGGATATAGGGAAAGGTGATCGTCCAGAACTGGCGCCATTTCGATACCCGGTCGATGGCGGCGGCCTCGAACAGATACTTGGGCACCGAGACGAGGCCCGCCAGCACCAGCAGCATCACGAAGGGCGACCACATCCAGGCATCGGCGAAGACGATGCCGGCGACGGCCCCCACTTTGTTGTCCATGAGGATGAACTGCTCGCCGGTGATCTCGCCGATGACGTAACTGAGGATGCCGAAGGTGGGGTCGAAATAGTAGGAAAAGAACACGCCGCTGGCGACGACCGAAAGCATCATCGGCGTCAAGACCAGGATGAGAAGATATTTTCTTAAAGGAAACTGCTTGGCGAACAGCATCGCCAGAAAGAATCCGACGATCATCTGCGCCGACACGGTGGCGACGACGAACATCGCGGTGTTGGTCAACGCATCCCAATTGGCTTGCGCGGCCAATTCGTTGGTGATGACTTTGATATAGTTGTTGAGGCCCACGAAACGGATCGACTGCTGGTTCGACTGATAGGCAAAGAAAGACAGGCCCAGCGACCACAGCAGCGGGAAAATATTCATAACAAAGAGCACCGCCACGGCGGGGGCCACGAGGAGGCCGCCGTAATAGCGGCGGCGGTAGGCGTTGACGGCGAAGGCGGCGGCCACCATCGCTGCCATGGCGCCTACAACCCAAACAGACCCCGCCGCCGGCAGCGCCGCCGCTGCGGCAATCGACACCGCAAGGGCCGCCACAATGGCAAGCCTCCAGTTATCGGGCGCCAAGGCCATGTAGGGTGGGGCGCGCCCGGTGGCGGTCGTCGAGGTCATCGAGGCGGTTCTTCCGAATGATTGAGAAAGAGGAAACGCGCAAAGACTGCAAGCTTCGCGCGTCTCCCCGTGAGCAACAGAGGGCTACTGGATCAGTCCCGCTTCCTTCAGCAGGTTCTGCTGGAATTTGGCGATGTTATCCAGCGTCGTCTTGGCGTCCTGCTTGCCGGTGATGGCAAGGTCGAACTGATCCTGCTGCTGGGTCAGGAGTTCGAAGAACTGCGGCACGTGCCAGACGTCCTTCTGCCAATCGAGCGAAGCGGCCCAGGCGCGGTTCCAGGGGCGGTAGGTCACGTATTTCGGATCTTCGTACACGGCCTTGATCGCCGACTGACCGCCGGCCTGCGCGAACTGATGCTGGATTTCGGGCGACAGCCACCACTTCACGAAGCCCATGGCTTCGGTGAGCTGGGTCGGTGTCGTCCAGGTGGTCAGCACGAAGGGCTGGCCGCCGATGTTGGACCAACGGATGATCTTGCCGTCGGCGCCGCGTAGTCCCGGCATCATGCCGAAAACCAGCTTGTCGGAAACTTTCGATGACTTCGGATCGAGTGAAGCTTCACCCAAGCCGATCCAGTCAAGGTTCATAGCCACCTTGCCTTCGCGGAACAACTGATCCGACACGAAGATGTCCATGGTGCCGGTCTTGGCGACAGGCGGCATGTACTGGATCAAGCGGAGATAATGGTCCAGAGCCTTCACGGCTACGGCTGAGTTCACGACACCTTCGGCCTGGCCGGTGGGTGCCTTGGTCTCATCCCAGGTGTCGCCGCCATACTGCCAGATGAAGCCGTTGATCTGCATCGACGAGAAGTCGTAGCCCTTACCGGCTTGATAGGCGATGCCGTAGAAATCGTCTTCAAGCACCTGGCCGGCGAGCTTGTCGCCCTTCTTGCGCTGGAAGAACTGGCCGACCTTTTCAAACATGTCCCAGTCCATGTCATCCAGCTCTTCGCCGGTGCAGGGAAGTTTCACGCTGAACTTGGCCATGAAGGCCGCCTGTTCTTCTTCGTTGCAGATCACGTCCTTGCGGGCGAAGTTGACGATAACGTCGGGGAACTGCGGGAAGCCGTAATAGTTCGGCGTCTTGTGCGGGTAGGTGGAATAGGCGTTGAGCGGATTAGGATGCATCCCGTCCATCGTCGCCTTCAGTTCCGGGTCGGCGTCGATCAGGTCGTTCACCTTGCGGAAATAGCCGCCTTCGACGAAGGCGCCGAGCCACTGCGAATCCGACACCGCGAAATTATACTTCTGCTCGCCAGAGGTGAGGGAAGCATTGACGCGGGTGTAGAAGTCCGGCCACGGAATGAAGTCGACTTCCAGCGTAACCTTGTTGCCGGTCTTCGACTTGTATTGTTCGTCGAACATTTTCTTCATGATGCGGGTCGGCGGCCAGTCAGGAACGGCCATCGTCAGCGTCACGTCTTCGGCGTAGGCGAAAGTAGCGCCTCCCACCAGCAGTGTGGCAGCGAAGCTTGCAGCTATCGCCAGCCCTTTCAGTTTCGTCATTGCGGTCATATCAGGTATCCTCCCATGGTTAACCGGATTGCTTCAGGCCATTTCGCGTCAGGTCATTGCCTGACCGCTGGCGGCGCGGAAGATGTGGATCTTGCTGGCATCGATGGCGACGGGAACAGCGTCACCGGGTTTCATAGCCGAGGCACTGGCCTCGGGCAGCACGAGGCGCAGGGTTTCACCGCCGGCCTCGACCGAGACCACGGTGACATCGCCCAGAGGTTCGATCAGGTGAATGGTCGAACGGATGAAGGCATCGCCCTGCCCGGCAATGCGCAAGTCATTTGGACGAATGCCGATCAGTGCCGCTTCACCGGCACTGGCGCTCATCACCTTGCGAGTGGGTGCCAGGCGGCCGAGCGGCGTATCGAAACTTGACATGTCAGAGCTCAGCACCGCCTTGATCATGTTCATGTGCGGCGAGCCGATCTTGCCGGCCACATAGGTGTCAATGGGCCGTTCGTAAAGCTCATCAGGGTTCCCACGCTGCACCACGGCGCCGTCGCGCAGCACGGCGATCTCTTCGCCCATCGAGAGGGCTTCAAGCTCGTCAGGCGTCGCGTAGATGATGGTCATGCCGAACTGGCGATGCAGCCGTTTCAACTCGGCGCGCATGTCGTGGCGGAGCTTGGCATCGAGATTGGTCAAGGGTTCGTCAAGCAGCAGGATTTTCGGACGCCTGATCAATGAACGGCCCAAGGCGACGCGCTGCTGCTCGCCGCCCGACAAGGTGCTGGGCTTGCGTTCCAGGCGATGCGAAAGCTTCAGCATCGCCGCCGTTTCCTTCACGCGCTTGTCAATTTCCTCGCGGCCGGTTTTTTCTTCACGCAGCGGATAGGCGAAGTTTTCATAGACGGTGAGATGCGGATAGAGCGCGAAGGACTGGAACACCATGGAGACGCCACGCCCGGCAATCGGTAACGCGGTCACATCCCTGCCGAAGATTTCGACCCGGCCGGCATCAGGCGGAACCAGCCCGGCGATGGTGCGCAGTGCCGTGGTTTTTCCCACCGAGCTTGGCCCGAAGAGCACGAAGAAGCGGCCTTCCGCCACATCGAATGACAGATTGGCAAGGGCACGCACCGATCCATAGGATTTCGAAATCCCCGAAAGGTTGAGTGCCAGCTTGTTGCTACCCGTCATTCCCACTCCCTGATTTCCGGCCTTAAGGCTCTTCGCTTCCACTCAGACTAGCTTGTCTCTCACCTTTTGCAAGACGCCTCTCACGCAAACCCGCGCAACGGGCACCTGCATAAAATTCATGCAAGAGATTGCTATCCCTTGGCATTCTCCCATTGCCCAGTGCGCGCCGATTTCAGCACCGCATCGGTGACGAGATCGGTTGCCAGGGCATCGCGGAAGGTCGGTGCTGCCGGATTGCCGCTGCTCAGGCCATCCATGAAATCGGCGGCCTGGTGAATGAAGGTGTGCTCGTAGCCGATCTGCAGGCCGGGCACCCACCATTTGGCCATGTAGGGATGATCGCCGTCGGTGATGTGAACCGAGCGCCAACCACGGGTGCGGCCTTCGTCGCGGTGATCGAAATATTGCAGGCGGTGCAGATCATGCAGGTCCCAGGCGATCGAGGCATGTTCGCCGTTGATTTCAAGAGTGTAGAGCGCCTTGTGGCCACGAGCGTAGCGTGTCGCCTCGAAACTCGCCAATGAGCCGTTGTCGAAGCGCGCCAGGAACAGGCTGGCATCGTCGATGCCGACTTTCTCGGTCTTGCCGGTGATGTTGTGGTGGCGTTCGGTGATGAAGGTCTCGGTCATGCCCGACACCGTCTTGATGCCGCCATTGAGCCACATGGCGGTATCGATGCAGTGGGCGAGGAGATCACCGGTGACGCCGCTTCCTGCCACACCAACGTCAAGCCGCCAGAGGCCCTGGCCACCCTGCGGCAAGTCCTTCGAGATGGTCCAGTCCTGCAGGAACTTGGCGCGATAGTGGAAAATCTTGCCGAGGCGGCCTTCATCGATCAGCTGCTTGGCGAGCGTCACGGCGGGTACGCGGCGATAATTGTACCAGACCATGTTGGCAACGCCGGCCTTCTCGACGGCTGCCACCATCTTACTTGATTCAGCTGCCGAGCGGCCCAGCGGCTTCTCGCACATCACCATCTTGCCGGCCGCGGCTGCGGCAATGGCGATTTCCATATGGGTGTCATTGGGGCTGGCGATATCGATCAAGTCGATCGATTTGTCGTCGATGAGGCGGCGCCAATCGGTGACACTCGATTCATAACCCCATTGCTCGGCAAATGCCGTGGCCTTGGCGCCATCGCGGGCGCAGATGGTTTTCAGAACCGGAGCATACGCCACATCAAAGAACTGCGGCACCTGCTTGAAGGCGTTGGAGTGGGTGCGGCCCATGAAGCCGTAACCCACCATGCCGATGTTGAGCTTTTTCTTGGCCATCACGCCACCCAGCCGTGCTTGTCGCGGACCTTGATCATGGCGGCGAGGATATTGGTCCAGGTCTTGGGGTTCATCATGACCTCCGGCGGGAACATGCAACCATCCCAGCAGATGTGGCGGAAGGCCTTGGTGAGTTCGTTGTTGCCATCACGCAGCCAGTAACCGGCGTGTTTGGTGATGTTGAGCTTGCCGCTCTTGTCATCAACCTCGCAATGATGGCCGGTCTTGTCGTGATAACCGAGGCCTTTCACCGTGCCGTCGTTCTGGGCAACGTGGAAGTCGATGGTCCAGGGCCTGAGCGCATCGGTCATCTTCTTCAGCGCCTCGTCGAGGACCGCCTTGTCCTTCCAGTCATATTTGGCGGGAAGCAGGCGCGACTTCGGCGCGTTGTAACCCATGGTGAACAGCAGCGTGTGGGCCATGTCGGCCTGGAAGCCGATTGTCTGCGGGCGATCGGTTTCCTCAAAGGTGTTCAGCATGTCCTTCCAAGAGTTCATGCCGCCCCAGCAGATTTCGCCCTCGCAGGCGAGACGCTCGCCATAGTCGCAGGCAACACTGCAGGCCTCGCGGAACGTCTTGGCGATCTTCTTGGTGTTGCCCACAGGATCCTTGGCCCACTCAGCAGTGCTGGAGGCCGAATCAATGCGGATGACGCCATAGGGCCTCACTCCGAGGTCGCGGAGCCTGGCACCGAGCCTGCAGGACTTTTCCACGTTGCCGACAAACTTCTTGCGGTCACTGGCCGAACCCATGGCGGAGCCGCCACCGACGGGCGGCCAGACCGGTGCCACGATCGAGCCGATGTTGAGGTTGTGCCGCTTGGCCTTGTCGGCCAGCTTCTTCACTTCATCGTCAGTAAAGTCGATGGTTGTGTGCGGGGCGGCATGGAAAATGTCGATGCCGTCGAATTTGACGCCATCAACCTCTGCCTTGACGGTCAAGTCGATCATTGTGTCGAGTTCGATGGCCGGAATTTCGGCCGAGCCACGGCCCACGAGGCCGGGCCACATCGCATTGTGAAGTTTGGGGAAATTGTTCTTCGCCGCCATGTGTCCTCCCACGCGGTTTAAGTATTTTTTAAATCTTAGACGGAAATCGGGCTTGCTGTCCAGAACTGTTAT
>JANPCS010000048.1:0-15652 GCA_031431065.1 Hyphomicrobiales bacterium
GGAGTTCATATGAGCGCACACCCAAGGTCATTGCCCTGCCGCACCCCTCCTGGCGCAACAACGCGTGGCTGAACCGCAACCCATGGTTTGCCGATGAATTGCTTCCGGTGCTGCGCCAGGACGTGGCCAGACTTTTGACAAATAGCCTGCCGGTCTGAAATTGACCGGCCCGGACTGCCATGGAAACAGCAACTGGCTGGTGTCGAATCGCAGATCTTGGTGGTGAACTTGACTGAATCCGGCCCATGCCAATCTGGCACTACGACGCGAAGTCGCGGGCCGGCCTATTTCTTGAGGTATTGCCGTGCACCGTCGTCACGCCCCGCCTGACCGCGCGGCCTGCGCCAGCCACGCAGCGATGTCGTCAATTGACCGGAACAGTGTCGAGGAATCCGAACTTGACGGCGTGAAGCCGCACGATTTCCAGAACGCTTCCGCCTCGCCGTCAATCGCTCGAACGATGACCGCCCGTCCGCCGATTGTCTCAGCCGCGGTGACACAACGCTCCAGCGCGTGCCGGAGAAGCGCGCTGCCAAAACCCTTGCCCGCATAGGCGGTATCAATGGCAAGCTGGCCGAACAGAATGCAAGGAACCGGATCGGGCGGCCGCCCTGTTCTTATCCTGCGGGACAGGATCGATGGCGGAACCGCCGTCGGCGCCAGCCCGTAGAAACCGATCACGCGCGCATCCTCCCGGATGACTATCACACGGGTGAACCCTTTGGCTTGATTGGTGAGGGCATAGTTGCGCAGCCAGCCGTTCAGGGCGGATTTTCCGCAATCGAACGCTGCCAGATCGTGATCGGCATTGAGAGGCTCGGGGGCTGAGATCATCCTTTGGCCGCGTCTACCCACGGTGCCCCGCGCGACAGCCGTTCAAGCATCTTGAGAGGAATTGCGGCAACCGGCGCATCGATGGCCGCAACGAATTGCTCGAAAGCCTCGGGCGCCAGCCGCACCACGGTTTCGTTCAGAATAGCGATCTGAGCATCGTGAAGTGCTGCCCGGCGCATGAACTCCGTTCGGGAAAGCCCGCTCAGTTCCGCCCCCCGATCAATGATGCCGAGATCATCGTCCCGAAATCGCATCGAAACCGCCACATCCCGTTTCCGGGCCAGATCAACCATATCGTACCTCCTTGTATTGCGTTTATATATACACATCTTTTCCCGGAAAACCTAGCCCCATGGCCATTCATCATCCCAGCATACAGTTTGGGCATGCGATTCTGGGCATGAGAATTGTGATAGAGGCAGTCTGGACGGTGGCAGATAGATGTCCCGTATCGCGCTTGCTTGCCGCAGAGCCTCGCGCTAAACGACTGCAAAACAAGGACATCCGTTGCCATGGCTGCACTGAGCCAAGACGCCGTATTGCAGGTTCTGAAGCGCATCGCCGCACCCGATGGCCGTGGCAATGTCGTTTCCGCCGGGCTGGTGTCGGATATCGCCATCCAGGGCTCGACCGTGATGTTCGCACTGACCGCCAGTCCGCAGCACCTGAAGACCATGGAAATCCTGCGTGGCGCCGTCGAGAAGGCGGTGCTCGGCATTCCCGGCGTGAGCAAGGCCATGGTGGCACTGACCGCCGAACGGAGCGCCCCGCCGCAAGGTTCGGCGCCCGCCCAGGCGCGTGGCACCGCGATTCCCGGCATCAGGCATCTGGTGGCCGTGGCATCTGGCAAGGGTGGTGTGGGAAAATCCACGACCGCCATCAACATTGCACTTGGCTTGCACGCGCTGGGCCTCAAGGTGGCGGTGCTCGATGCCGATATCTATGGCCCCTCGATGCCCAAGCTCTTCGGCCTGACCGGCAAGCCGCAATCTTCGGACGTCGAAGGCAAAAAGATGAAGCCGATGACGCGCTATGGCGTCGAACTTATGTCGATCGGTTTCCTGGTGGCCGAAGATACGCCGATGATCTGGCGCGGCCCCATGGTGATGTCGGCGCTGACGCAATTGTTGCGCGAGACCGAATGGCGCGACACCGATGTGATGATCATCGACATGCCGCCCGGCACCGGCGACGCCCAGCTGACGCTGGCCCAGCAGACGCCGCTATCCGGCGCGGTGATCGTTTCGACGCCCCAGGACCTCGCCCTGATTGACGCCCGCAAAGGCCTGAATATGTTCAGGAAGGTCAATGTGCCGGTGATCGGCATCGTCGAGAATATGAGTTATTTCATCTGCACGAAATGCGGCGAGCGCCACGAGATCTTCGGCCACGGCGGGGCCCGCGAGGAGGCCCAGAAGCTTGGGGTGCCCTTCCTCGGCGAAGTGCCGCTCGACAAGGAAATCCGGTTGCGCTCGGACAATGGCGAACCGGTGGTTGCAACCCTGCCCGACAGCGCCCATGCCGCGATCTACCGTGACATTGCCCGCCAGGTGTGGGCCAGCCTGCAGGGCGGGGCCTTAGGCCGGCCGGCGCCGCGATTTGTGGTGGAAAACTGAATGCTTCCACTACAGCTGAATTGATGGAATGTTAACCATGACTGCGGTCTTTATCGATTTTGGGAAACTGCGGGCAAGTCTTGGGGGCCCAACGGAGTTGTGATGTCGAAACTCATGTGGATTGCCGGAATTCTTCTCATGGCGGTTGGCGTTGCGCTGGGCCTGATGGTCTTCGTCTCGACCGCCGCGATCATCGGCTGGGGCATCGATCTGCAGGTCGCCGTGACGCTGTTGGTGGGTGGCCTGCTGTCGCTTGGACTGGGAAGCGTCATCTCGGGGCTGGATGTCTTGCGGATTGCGCCGGCCGCTGCCGCCGCGCCGGTCGAGATGGCGCCGCCCGCCACGCCGATCCCGGAATTCGGCCGCCGCTACACCGAGCCTGCCGCCGCCGCAGCCGTTGCCACCGAGGTGATTGAAGTTTCCGAGCCGGTGAAGGAAACCATCGAAGCTCTTGAGAATGCCCGCCAGAAGATCGAGCAGGCCTTCGAGCCCAAGACCGAAGAGGACGCTGAAGAACCGGCCGAAGTTCCGGCTACTGAAGAGCCGGCAGCGCCCAGCGAACCTGCTGAAGCCGAAGTGGCGGAAGAAGTGGTGGCCGCCGAAGGCCAGCTCTTTGTGGTCGAGGAACGCATCATCCGGACCCGTCCGGCGCGCATTCTGTCGGATGGCACTGTCGAGGCCGAGACCGAGGAGGGCTGGATGCGCTTCGAGAATCTCGAACATCTCGACGAGTATCTCGACGCCATGTCGCCCTCGAAATAGGGTCGCCCTCGAAATAGAATCTATTTGGCGCGCGGCATCAGATCGTAAGGGTGCTTCCATCCCGGCAATGAGCGGATGAGATCGAGCCATTTCAGCACGTGCACATAGTTCTCCAGCGGCACGGTGAGCTCGTCGCCGTAATAAAGATAGCCGCACATCGACAGGTCGGCAATCGTCGCGCGCTTGCCGATGACGAACGGCGTGGTGGCCAGATGCGCATCGGCGATCTTCAGCGCGTTGATGGCGCGCGCGCGCAGGAACTCGGTAACCGGTGTCTCGCCCGATTTGGCGAACTGGATGAGGAAGCGCAGGCTCGAAAGACTGGCGGTGAGCTTGTGATTGTCGAACAGCGTCCAGCGCAGGATTTCGCGGCGCTCGTCATCGCTCTTCGGTCCGAACTTGCGGGTGAACTCGGCGAGGTAATCGAGGATGACGCCGGATTGCGAGAGCCGCCGCCCGTTATGCTCGAGCACCGGAACCTCGCCCATTTCATTGATCTTCGAGCGATATTCGGGGGTACGCGTTTCGCCGTTGAAAAAATCCACCCACACCGGCTGCCATTCGAGCCGGCAAAGTTCGAGCATCAGGGCGGCCTTGTAGGCATTGCCCGACTCGCCGAAGCAATAGAGTCTGAAATCCTTCATCGCGTCCCCTGATCCACTACAGTTGCCCCCGCAACCTGTAAGGGATTCTGGTGCTTTTCATGGCATGGAGTAGCAATCCGGCAAAGCCCAAAAGCGCGAGGTCAACCCTCATCTCAAGCGACGCTGTCCGGACTTGATGTCTATCTGACATCCAGAACACTGGTGCGGGCCTTACGCACCACCGCCGTTGCAGCCGAACCGCGGATCAGCCGCTGCAGGCGTGAGCGGCCTTCGTCGGTCACCACGATGACCCGGTAGAGAGCACCTGATTCGACGATCTCCTCAACCGCATCGCCCACTGCCGTGCGGGTTTCGGCAACCTCGATCTTCATCGCCTTGAGCAGCGCCTTGGCATTGGCGACGGCTTCCTCGGCAGCCCCGCGCCCGGCCTTGCTGTCAGCCACCGAAAACAGCGTGACCGGTTCTGCCGTCACCTGGGCCAGCACGGCGGAGCGCCTGACCGCCTGCATCGAGCGCGAGCTGCCGTCAGTGCAGATGAAGAAGCCGCGGCGCTCGAGGCTCTGGCGCGCCACCAGCACCGAGCATGGCGCCATGGTGGCCACCGTCTGCACCACGCCCGAACCGAAGAAGGCGCCGAACTCGCCCCGCCAGCGCGATGGCTCGCCCAGGATGATGAGGTTATAGGGGCCGAGTTCATACTGATCGAGAATGCCATGCGAGACATCGGGTGCCGTCTTGAGCTTCAGCACGACCATGCGGCCTTCCGGACTCCGGTATTCGACCTTGGTATCTCCAGCCGCATCGCCCCAGACATCCTGATGCGCCGCCTCCTGCGGCCAGGACGCCACATCGATACCTTCCTCGCGCAGGATTTCGAGCGCCCGTTTCAAATGCCGCACCCCCGGCAACTCAAAGCCCGCATCCATCATCGATTGCCTGGCCAGACGCACTTGCAGACCGCCCGAATGGAGCCCGGTATCGATCGGCCGGACGAAGAGCACGATCAGATCGCAATTGTTCTGCACCGAGAAGCGGGCGCCGAAGCGCACCGTGACGAAAGCCTCGTCCGAACCATCGATGCAGGCCAGGATGCGGAAGCGGTTGCGCCGCTGCGCCCGCAGGTTCTGCAGCGTTTTCTGGACGGCGGCTTCCTGACGGTCGGAGAGTATGGAGCGCTTGAAAGGCATTTCGATTCGTGTGACGTCCTAAGTTCGATCAAGCACTTTTCGTCTTCTCTCCTCGAGAGGGGAGAAGAAGGGGACCCGTCATGCGAAGCATGATGGGGGAGATGAGCGACCACGGGGTAATGCCAACCAACTGCCTGTGGTCCCTCACCTATCCACCGCTCCGCGGCGGGCCCCTTTCCTCTCCCTGAAATTGCAGGGAGAGGACGTCAAGGTGCCAGATACGGCCAGTAGAGCACGGAAATGGCCAGCAGCACCACCAGCGACAGGGCCATCATGCGGACGCCGATCTTGAAAAAGTCGGAGCCTTTGAGATAACCCGAGGCATAGATGATGGTGAAGGCCGGTTGTGCTGCGGGTGTCAGGTAACCGAAGGCCGAGGAGATGGCGGTGATGAAGCCGGCGCTGATCGGGTCGTCACCGGCCGCCACCGCCGTCTTGAGCACGATCGGCGCCAGAACGGCAACTGCCGCACCCGCCGTCATGGTGTTGGACACCGCGATGGTCAAGACCGCGATGACCGCGTTGAAGCCCAGCGCACTGCCGGCCCCCACTTGCTGCATCGCCTGGAAGACGCTGGCTGCAACCCATTCGGCGGCCCCCGTCGATTTCATTTCGATGCCGAGCGAGATCGCCGCCGCATAAAGCAGCACCACGCCCCAGTTGACGCCGCTGTTGATATCCTCCCAGCGCACCAGCCCCATGATCAGGAAGGCCGCCACCCCGGCAATGGCGATGATGCCGAGGCCTACGGTGCTCGAGTAGGCCACCCAGCCAATGATGGTGAGGCCGAAAATCAGGATGGTGAGCCAGTCCGAGGCTTTCATCGGGCCTTGCATCGACACTTGCGTGCGGAGCCGCGACACGGCGCGCGACATGTCGGTGACTTCGGGCTTGAACGTATAGATCAGCAGGGCGGCGACAATCGGCAGGCGCAGCAGGAACATCGGGAAGGCGTAAGCCGCCCAATGCAGGTAATCCATGAGGAAGCGGAAGGTGGCGGGATTGGCCGGATCGTAGAAGAACTCCTTCCAGTAGCTGATGATGATGGCGTTGCGGGCACCGCCCGAAGGTGTCGCAACGCCGGCAATCGAGCAGCCATAGGAGATCGAGAACAGGATCACCGCCGCCAGGTTATGTATTTTCTTCGGATCGTTCGAAGTGAGCGTGATGAGTGTCACGCCGACGGGGAGCATCATCGCCGCCACCGTGTGCTCACCGATGAAGGCGGCAAGCGAACCGCACACCGCCGTGATGCCGAAGCTGATCCAGTAGACATTGGTGCCGGTCATCCGCACGATCCACCAGGCGATGCGCTTGTCGAGCCGCTGCTTGACGATGGCCACCGCCAGCATCAGCGAGCCCATGATGAACAGCACCGAATCGGTCATCAGGCTGCGCGCCACTTCAGTCGCATCGACTTTCAGCAACAGCACCTCGCCGACGATGATGAGCAATGGCACGGTGGGCAGCGGTATCGCCTCGGTGATGAACAGCATGGTGGCCATCAGCGACATGACCAGCACGATTTGGCCTTCGTGGCTGAGGCCAGCCGGTGTCGGCGCCGCCATCAGCGCGAAGCCCAGGATCATGGTGATGAAGAACCAGCGGCGTTTCCATAAAAAAGCCAGGTCCATGCCGGCCATGAAGACGATGAAACGCTGGTAGCCGCGGCGCCGGAATCGCCTGAGCCCGGGCGAGGGGGCATGCGACTGCAGGCTGTCGCGGGCCAGCTGGAACTGCGGGGTCATTTGCCGGCTCCCGGCCTGGCCCTTGCCGCATCACCACGCATCGTGACATGCTGCGGGATCATCCGTCCTTGCCGTTGTCTGGAGTGACTTTGCTTCATCCTGAAACCGTTCTCGCGCAAATAGATCAACAATTCCCTGAATGCCCCGCGCGCCTGTTCGTGCCACAATTCCGCGGGTCAACGGCGGGCAGGGATTGCATCTTTGCGCGCGGGGGCATTGACGGCAAGGGCCAATTGACGGCCAATCTCGAAGCCAGCCGCAGCCGGCACCGCATCATCGCGCAATTATCCGCATAGAGAGCAATCATGACCGACCTGAACGCCGTACTCGCCGCCGCCGACTCTGAATTCAACAACAGCCTCGAACGCCTCTTCGCACTGGTGCGCATTCCATCGATCTCCACTGATCCGGCGCACAACGCCGATTGCGAACGCGCGGCGCGCGCCGTGGTGGCCGATCTGGCTGATATGGGCTTTGATGCAAAGTTGCGCGAGACAGCGGGCCGCCCGATGGTTGTCGCCCACTACACGCCAAAGGCGGTGACGAAAACAACGCCGCATCTGCTGTTCTATGGCCACTATGACGTGCAGCCCGCCGATCCGCTTGAACTTTGGAAGACGCCACCCTTCGAGCCCAAACTTCAGAAGGGTGCGGATGGCATCGAGCGCCTGTATGGCCGCGGCACCGCCGACGACAAGGGCCAGTTCATGACCTTCGTGGAAGCGGCGCGCGCCTGGCTCAATGCCACGGGTTCGCTACCCATCAAGGCGACTTTCCTCATCGAGGGCGAGGAGGAATCGGGTTCGCCCTCCTTGGTGCCGTTCCTCAAGGCCAACAAGCAAGAGCTGATGTGCGATGCCGCCTTCGTCTGCGATACCAGCATGTGGGACGCCAGGACGCCGGCCATCACCACCCGGTTGCGCGGCCTCGTGCATGAGGAAATCACCATCACCGGACCCAGCATCGATCTTCACTCCGGCCTCTATGGCGGCCCGGCGATGAATCCCATCCGTGTACTGAGCAAAGTCGTTGCCGCCCTGCACGCCCGGAACGGCAAGGTGACCATTCCCGGATTCTACGACGGCGTTGCCGATCTGCCGAAGCAAACCAAGCAGCAATGGCAGGCGCTGAAATTCTCGGATGCCAGGTTCTTGAAGGAGGTGGGGCTGAAAATTCCGGCGGGCGAAAAGGGCAGAAGCGTCCTCGAGCAGATGTGGGCCAGGCCGACGGCCGAGGTGAACGGCATCTGGGGCGGCTACACCGGGGCCGGCACCAAGACCGTGCTGCCATCCAAGGCCCACGCCAAATTGACCTTCCGCCTGGTTGGCAAGCAAAACCCGCGGAAGATTCTCAAGGCCTTTCAGAAGTTTGTTAAGGGACTGATACCCAAGGACTGCAAAGTGGAGTTTTCGGGCCGTGGCGGCGGCAGCCCGGCCACTGAGATTCCGCAAGACAATCCGTGGATCGCCCGCTCGGCCAAGGCGCTGAAAGACGAATGGCACCGCGACGCCGTGCTGATGGGCTCAGGCGGATCGATCCCGATCTGCCGTTTCTTCAAGGACATTCTTGGGCTGGACAGCGTTCTGGTGGGCTTCGGCCTCAACGACGATGCCATCCATTCGCCCAACGAGAAATACAATCTCGCCAGTTACCAGCGCGGCATAAGGAGCTGGGTGCGCATTATAGGGGAATTGGGGAAGTGATCTCTTGGTCCCCCTCCCCACAAGGGGGAGGGGAGAAAGGGGAGAAGACGTTCAGCCGAACTTGAAATCCGCGATGTGGCTTGGCGGCGTTAGCCCTGCGATCAGGCGCGGGTCGTCGGTGGGCTTGAGAATTTTCTGCTGCACCGGAATGACGCCGGCCCAGACCGGCCAGGCATAGTCTTCTTCGTCATCGCCCGGCGGACCGTTGCGCACCTTGGCCGAGGCTTCATCGAGAGATAGTGACAGCATGGTCGTGGCTTTCAGTTCCTTTGCCGTCACCTTGCGCAAGATGTCCCAGCGGCCGGGCCACAGGCCTTCGGTGAAAGTCTTCAGCCGCAATTCCTTTTCGGCGGGATCGGTGACTTTGACCGCCGTGCCAAACACCATCACCGAGCGGTAATTGCAGCTGTGATTGAAGGCTGAGCGGGCCATCACGAAACCATCGATGATCGACACGGTGACGCAGACCGGCGCGTTCTCGCAGGCCTCCAGCATGCGGCTGGCCGACGAGCCGTGCCAGTAAAGCCTGTCACCCTCGCGCCATTGCAGCGTCGGCGTCACATAGGGAGCGCCATTGAAGACATAGCCGACATTGCAGATCGGTGTTGCATCGAGAATGCCGTGCACGGTTTCCGCATCATACTTGGCGCGCTTGTTCAAGCGCTTGACGCGGGTGCGCTCGCTGGGGGCCTGCATTGCCGTTTCACTCCAATTTGCATAGGCTTATTGCCTGCGATATGGTCTGTTCGAAAGGACCAAGTTCAACGGCGATGAACAGACCACTTTTGGGCACCTCGGCCAGCGAGATCGGCATCGACCGCCATGATCGCGAGCCGATCCAGTCGCAGATCGCCAGGCAATTGCGCGCCCTGGTGTTGAGCGGCCGCCTGAAACCGCAAACCAAATTGCCCTCGACCCGCGCCCTCTCCGAAGAGCTCAGCGTGGCGCGCGCCACCGTCGTTGAGGCCTACGAACAATTACTGAGCGAGGGCTATCTCGAAACCCGCTCGGGCTCGGGCACCAGGGTGGCCGCCGAATTGCCGGAGTCACTTCTCACCTCATCGGCGATGAAACCGGTCAAGACCTCCGGCCCGCGATTGACGGTGAAGCGCGAGCCCGCCCGGCCGTTCCGCTCGGGCCTTGTCGACTGGGAAAATTTTCCGCATGACGCCTGGGGCCGCTTGCTTGGCCGCTTCTGGCGCAACCCGCCGGTGACGCTGCTCGAGCATCATGATTCCTTCGGCTGGATGCCGCTGCGCCAGGCCATCGCCCGGCATCTGTTCGAATGGCGCGGGCTCACCTGCGGCGAGGACCAGGTGATCGTCACGGCGGGTGGGCTTGATGCCTTCGACCTGATCGGCCGCGCCATCTTCGCGCCCGGCGACAAAGTGTGGTTCGAGGAACCGGGCTATCCGACGGCCAGGCGCATTTTTTCGATGAGCGGTGTAACGGTGGCGCCGGTGCCCGTCGACGACGAGGGGCTTGTGGTGGCGCGCGGCCTCGAACGCGCTGGCGGTGCGCGCGCCGCTTTCGTGACGCCAGCCCGGCAATATCCGACTGGTGTCACCATGCCATTGGCGCGACGGCTTGAGCTGCTCGACTGGGCGGCGGAAGCGCAAGCAATCGTCATCGAGGATGATTACGACAGCGAGTACCGCTATGTCGGCCGCCCGTTGCCCGCCCTGATGAGCCTCGATAAGCGGGCCCGGGTTATTTATACCGGCACGTTCTCGAAAGTTTTCTCGCCGATCATCCGGCTTGGTTACGTGGTGGTGCCCAAGGCGCTGACGGCGCGCTTCCGCGACGAGCGCCTCTCGCACGGCTCGCCGCCTTCGCTGATGGCGCAACCGGCATTGGCCGAGTTCATGGGATCGGGTGCATTTGCGATTCACATCCGCCGCATGCGCCGCATTTATGCCGCGCGCCGCCGCGTGCTGATCGAGGCGCTGAAACCTGGCGACGGCCGCCTTTACACGATCGACGCTTCGCCCGCCGGACTCATGCTGTTGTTGCGGCTGCCGGGCGAGCAAGGCGATGAAGGGCTGGTGGCGCGGCTTGGCGATGCAGGCATTGAAGTGCAATCGCTGTCGAGCCACTATGCCGGCAGAAAGCGCGCCCAAGGCCTTCTGCTGAGCTTCGCCGGGTTCGGCGAGGCCGATCTGAAAAAATCCGCCGCCAGATTGATTGAGGTGATGTCATGACTGAAGACGCCAAGACCACCGCCTTTGATTGGGTGGAGAAGATGCAGCCGGAATGGTCGGCGTGGAATGCGCACATCTGGCACCTGGCCGAAACCGCCTGGCGCGAATACCGCTCCGCGGCCTGGTATGTGCAGCGCCTGCGCGCCGAAGGCTTCACGGTGGAAGAAGGTTCGGGTGGCATGCCCACCGCCTTCGCAGCGAACTGGAGCAATGGCCCCGGACCCACCATCATGGCCTATGCCGAATATGATGCGGTGCCCGGCAATTGCCAGGTGGCCGATACATATCGCGCACCCCGTAAAGGTCTGTCGCGCTTTGCCGGCGGCCACACTGATCCGCATTCGGCCTTGGGCATGGGCTCGCTGGTTGGTGCCTTGGCGGCCAAGGCGGCGATGCTGAAGCACGGCATCACCGGCTCGCTCCGCTTCATGGGCGAGCCCGCCGAAAAAGTGCGCGGCTCCAAGCCCATTCACGCCGCCAGGGGTTACTACAACGGGCTCGATGCCATCATCTCGTTTCATCCGCATTACATGATGCCCTATTGCAATACGGCGCGCTGGGATACCCATTGCGGTCCCTATTACGCGGCGATCTACGAGTTTCTGTGCGATCAACCCGAAACCTGGCTGCAAGGCGTCAGCAAGAACGAGGCGGGCATGCCGATCCCCGCCGCCCACACCGAGGCGCGTGCCCCCGGCGCCAATGACGCTGTTGTCGCCATGTACAGCTTCTCCAAGATGCTGCGCGACCACATGCTGCCGCACACCGGCACCTGGACCTTGAACGAGACGATCCTCGCCAGCGGCCAGGCGACCGCCGACAATCTCGCCGCTCAGATGGCGCTGATCATGTTCGCCGCCCGCGCGCCCAATGTGGAGATGCTTCAGAAAATCTATGCGGTTCTCGACCGCAATGCCGAAGCGGCGGCAGCACTTAGCCATTGCACCGTCAAGCGTTACTGGGTGTCGAAATCGAAGCCGGGCCTCGTCAACCATGCGATGGCTGAGATCACGTATCGCAATCTCGAGCGCGCTGGGGCACCGCGTTATGATGCCGAGGCCGTGGCGAAAGCCCAAAGCCTGCAGAAGGAATTGGGGCTGGAGCCGATGGCGCAGCCCTTCGCCGTCGAACTCAGTGAGCTGATTGCGCCGCGGGAGGCCGAGCGCCGCGTGCGCCATGACATTCCCGCCTGGCAGACGCATTATACCTCCGACGACTATACCGACATGACGTGGTTCGCCCCCACCGTGCGCTTCTATGTCGGCCGTGCCGTCTTGAAGGCGCCACCGGGCTTCGCTTATCCCGAATGGGCCTTGAATGCCTTGGGCGGCATCCCGGCCTGTATCGATCCGACGGTGGCAACGGCGGCGAAAACCATTGCCGGAACCATCCTCGACTTGATGACCGACCCGACGGCGCTGGCTGCGGCGAACCTAGAGTTCCGTACACGGAGGAGTGCGGCTGATGACCCCGAGCCGTGGTGCGACTATGCCCCGCCCATCGATTTTCCGTGGCCCGAATACGTCGAAACGCCGCGCGGCCGCGAATGGTGGATTCCGGCGACCGATGTGGACCGGGCAATGGAGCGGGAATAAGGGTCACGACGCCAGCGGGCGCAGTTCCTTCAGCAGTTTCTCGCGGATGGCGCGGACGTAGTCCTCGAAATCGCGGGCCGGTTCGATGAAGGCGTCGGCGCCGATGATGACATTGTCGCGGTAATAGATGTCGAGGCCTTCCTGATCCGCCATGATCGGCAAGCCGTTGATGACGATGCCCGCCTGGTGCGCCCGCTGCCGCGCCGCCTCGAGATCGACGCCGGAGTTGTCCGGCCCATCGCCCGAGACATCGATGACCATGCGCTCGCCGTCGATGGTGTTGGACAAGATCAGGATGCGGCTGTCGTCAATCGCCGTGCCGATCGAGGTTGCGCTGGCGCGCATCCAGCGGCGGATGAGACCGATGCGAAAGCCGAAGGCCTTGGCATCGCGCGCCGATTGTATCGGCGTGAACGGCAGCACGATGCGAGTCTCGCCCGGCGCGCCCCACTGCAGCACGGCGATGGCGGCACCGAGCGGCTTCAGGCTTTCGACGGCCCGCAGCACTTCCGGATCGCGGAAGGCTTGCGCCAGGCCATCGAGTTGCAGCTGGAATTCCTGGCGGTCAACGCTGGCCGAACTGTCAAGCGCCAGTACAAGCTCGATGGCGACGCGGTTTTCCTGGGCGGAGGCGGGGAAAATGAGCAGAGCGAGCAACGAAAGCCGCGACGCCATGCCGCGCGTTAGTGACCATACGCCCGCCCGAAACCAGCGCAAGAACCGGCACATGATACGCATCCTTCTCGAAGTTTTCCTTGCAATCGCCCTGACCATAGGTGCCATTCTAGCATCGGTGTCAGGTGCCAATGCCAGTGAATTGATGGTGAGCGCCGCCTTCGCCCGCGCTTCCGCCTTGCCTGCGGCGAAATCGGGTGCTGCTTACGTGAGCATCGTCAACCACGGGAGCGAGGCTGACCGGCTGCTGTCGATCACCACGCCCGCTGCCAAGAGTGCCGAACTCCACACCACGGTGATGGCGGGCGACGTGATGAAAATGGAAGGGGTCAGCGAGGTCGAAGTGGCGGCGGGCGGCACACTGGAAATGAAACCCGGCGGGCTTCATGTGATGCTGATGGGGCTCATCGCACCATTGAAACAGGGCGAAACCATCGAGATGACGCTGCGCTTCGAAAAGACCGGTGACTTCAAGGTGACGGTGCCGATTGGCGGGGTCGCCGCTGCGGACTGATCACTCGCCGGAGGACTCTTCCGAAGGTGGCGCCTCGCGCAGCGGTTTCAGCGCTTCGTCCTCGGAGCGGATGCGCCAATAGAGCATCGCCGCGTTGAGCGCGGTGAACAGGATCGCATACCACCACAGGCCGAAGGCCATCGGCAGGATGAAGATTTCGCCCGCCACCACCATGTAATTGGGGTGGCGGAAGAACTTGTAGGGGCCTTCATCGACAAGCGTTTCGCCAGGCACCACGATGATGCGCGTCGTCCAGCGGCTGCCCAGCGCCGCGATGATCCAGCCGCGCCCCGCTTCGAGCACCAGATAAGCAAAGATCCACGGCGTCGAGACGATGGGGTTCTGGAACAATACCAGATACCACAGGCCTCCAAGCCAGATCGTGTGAAGTGCGACCATCACCGGATAATGGTTCGAGCCGACCTCGAAACCGCCATTGGCCAGCAGCCGCCTGGTGTTGCGGTGCGCGATATAAAGCTCGACGGCGCGCTGCAGCGTGACGAGCGACAGGATGAGAATGTTGGTCCACATGGCCGCTAGTGTAGCATGGTTATGAAGCTGGCGGTAAAGCCCGGGCCCAGCGCCGAAATGAAGCGGCGGCCTTGAGGCACCTGGCCTGCCAGCTCGCGCTCAAGCACGAACAGCACGGTGGGTGCTGACATGTTGCCGAAACCCTCCAGCACCTTGCGCTCGTTTTCGAGCTTGCCCTGGCCGGTCTCGAAAGCCTGTTCCAGCGCCAGGACCACCTTGGCGCCGCCGGGGTGGAAGCAGAAGCTGTCCATATCCGGCAATGAGAGGGCATGACGCTTGAGAAAGAGATCGGCGGCGGGCCGCAGTTCGGTGGTGGCGAGATCCGGAATGCTGCGCGAGAAGATCGCCCCGAAGCCTTGATCGTCGAGCCGCCAGCCCATCACGTCAACGGTGCCGGGCCAGGTATGTTCGCCCGCGTGTTCGATGGTTCCCAACGGCGGTCCTTCGGTTGAAACGATGGCGGCGGCCGCGCCATCGCCGAACAGCGCGGTGGCGATGATGTTGGATTTCGACATTTCGTCGGGCCGGAAGGCCAGCGTGCAAAGTTCGATCACCACCAGCAGCACCTTGGAACCGGGATCGGCCTTGGCCATGCGCGCCGCCAGCGACAGGCCCGAAACGCCACCGGCACAGCCCAGCCCGAAGACCGGCAGGCGCCGCACGTCATCGCGAAACCCCATGCCGCTCATGACGCGCGCCTCGATCGACGGCGTGGCCACGCCTGTTGAAGAAACCGTGATGATCGTATCGATGGCCGAGGCTTCAAGCCCCGCTTTGTGGAGAGCCCTGGCCGCCACCTCACGGAACAAATCGCTGGCCCCCTCGATGAAGGCTTCGGTGCGTTCCGGCCAGCCCTGATCCTCGCGGAACCAGGCATAGGGCCGGACCGAATAGCGCATCGAAATGCCGGAATTGCCGAACACCGGCATCAGGCGTTCGAAATCCTTGTGACGGCCGCCGAAGATCGTGCTGGCCTCGCGGATCACGTCCGCAGTGCGCAATTCATGCGGCGGCACGGCGGTGGCAAGGCTTAAGAGTGCTGGTTTCAAGAATATCTCCCCTGTGTTGCTTACGCTTGCCGCGGCCATTCCATTGCTTGCATATGGATAATGTTTACGCGAGTCTTCCTGTGGAAATCATGGAAATCCTTTAGCGCTTCGCCGGCGGCCGGTTGGCGCTATCGCTGAGCCTTGGCCTCGCGGTGCGCGGCGTAGAGCCCGGTGACCACGATCAACGCCATGCCGAGGATCGAAATCCCGTCAGGGAACTCGCGGAACACCACGATGCCCGAGACAATGGCGAAGACCATGATCGAATAGCGAAACGGGGCGGTGCCCGAGAGATCGCCGAGCCTTAGCGTTGCCACCATGAAGAGATAGCCCGAGGCCAGCGCAACGGCTGCCAGCATCAGCAAACCGAATTGCCAGAACGCCGGCCATTGAAACCCCTGCATCAGGCACAGAACCGCACCGCCCACGGTGACGAAACCGGCATTGCCGAGGGCAATCACGAAGGTCGGGATGCGGGCCGGAATGCGCTTGGTGACGATATCGCGCAGCGCCACGCCGAAGACGATGATGAGGGCCAGCGCCTCGTAGACATTAAACGAGGCAATCGACGGCTTGACGATCATGACGACGCCGATGAAGCCCAGGATGATCGCCGTCATGCGGCCCGTTCC
>JANPCS010000049.1:0-3440 GCA_031431065.1 Hyphomicrobiales bacterium
AAATTGCCGACGATATCAATGCGCTCGATGTAGGTGCGCGGGCCTTCGAGGATGTTGTAGGTGATATTGAGGCTGTTCTGGCCTTCATTGCGCTGGATGTCGGGCGAGACCTTCGCAAAGACGAAACCCTGGCGTGAAGCCTCAAGGGTGAGATTTTCAACACTCTTGTCGACCTCGCTGGCATCGTAATAATCACCCACACCGGTGCGCACATTGTCGACCAATCCACCCGATTCTAGCTGGGCATCACCGATATTCACGGCAACATCGGCCACCGTATATCGTGGACCCTCTTCAACAGTGAAAGTAATGTCGAAGTGGTCGCCATCGGCAGACAGCACAGGATCGGCGGAAATGACACGCGCATCGGCAAAACCGTTCTTCAAATAGTAACGGCGCAGCAGTTCCTTGTCGTATTCGATCCGGTCGGCATCGTAGTTGTCGTTGCGGGCGAAGAACTTCCACCAGCGGGCGCGCTGGGTGCCGACTACCCCGCGCAGGTCGCTGTCATCGAATGATGTGTTGCCGACAAAATCGATATTCTCAACTTTGGTTTCCGATCCCTCGACGATCTCAAAGACAAGATCGACACGGTTCTGCGGCAAGCGGATGACCTTGGGCGATACCTTGACGGAATAAAATCCGGAACGGCGGTAAACGGCGATAACGCGGTTGACATCGCTCAGCACCCGCGAACGGGTGAACATCATGCGTTCGCGCAGTTCGGTTTCCTTGGCGAGATCGGTGTCCTTGACTTCCGAGTTGCCCTCGAAATTCACCCGGTTGACCATCGGG
Source organism: Hyphomicrobiales bacterium (assembly GCA_031431065.1). Taxonomy (GTDB): domain Bacteria; phylum Pseudomonadota; class Alphaproteobacteria; order Rhizobiales; family Aestuariivirgaceae; genus Aestuariivirga. The sequence continues at coordinate 796 of JANPCS010000049.1, forward strand.
TTTTCCTCGACGCGGACGACCAGCGTATTGCCGCGGCGGCCGATCTGCACGTCGGCAAACAATCCGGTCTGGAACAGCGCCTTGACGGAGGCATCGATCTTGCCGGCGTCGAAGGTTTCGCCGGGCGAAAACTGCATGTAGGCAAGGATCGATTCATTTTCGACGCGCTGATTGCCTTCGACGATGATCGCCGAGACGGTCTGCGCAGAGGCCGATGTGGCCAGGATCGAGGGTGCCACCACGGGCATGACGGCAGTCAGCACGAAGGCCAAAAACCAAACAATTACAAACTTATAACGCATTAATTGGCCACTCTTCCGTTCGTCTGCCGTCCCTGACAGATTCCCCTGCCGCCGCCCGCCGTTTTAAAGCCTCCGCTCCCGATTGCAAACGAAACTTGCCCGCTGGATTTCAGGTCAAAAACCAGACAGTTGCGGTTCGCACCAGGTCGTTCCAAGTCCCTACCACCATGAGCAAAATCACCACCGAAAAACCGATGCGGAAACCCCATTCCTGAGCCTGCGGCCCAAGCGGTTTTCCGCGCACCAATTCGATCGCGTAGTAAACTAGGTGGCCACCATCGAGCATAGGGATTGGGAAAAGGTTAATCAGACCTATACTGACTGACAAAAAAGCAACGACATGGACGAACTGGAAGAAGCCCAGCGAGGCTGCATCGCCCGCCGCCTTGCCGATCGAAATGAAGCCGCCAAGCTGATCGGCGGATTCCCTGCCGGTCACCAGTTTCGCCAGATAGCGGAAGGTCGTTTCGACGATGAACCAGGTGCGCTCCACGCCGCTTTCCAAAGCTGCAAGAGGCCCCAGCCGTTCGAACTTGTCGCCGGCCTCGGCATTGTGCTGAACACCGAGCTGGCCGATGCGGATCTTGCCGCCAAAGCCATCGGGCTCCTCGCGCAGATCGGGGACGATCTTCATCTTCAAGATCGTTCCGCCCCTGTCGATGACAATCTCGAGTTCTTCGCCGGCGCGAGCAATAACAGCCTGCTGCAATTCCATGAATTTGCCGATTGGCTTGCCATCGATGGCGATTACCAGATCACCCTTCTGAATTCCGGCGCGTTCGGCTGCACTGCCGGCCCGAACGTCGTCGACGCGCGGCTCAGCCGAGGGCAGACCAACAATCATGAAGGCGGCAGCAAAGATGAAAATTGCCAGGATGAAATTGGCGATGGGACCGGCCGCAACGACGGCGGCGCGCTGCCACACTGGCTTGCCATGAAAGTTGTCCGGCTCCAGTTTAGCATCCGCCATGGCGGCCGCGTCCGGCATGCTGGCGGCATTGGCATCGCCTCTGAACTTCACGTAGCCGCCAAGCGGTATCCAGGCGATTTTCCAACGGGTACCTTGGCTGTCGACCCAGCCGGTAATTTCCTTGCCGAAGCCGACTGAAAAAGCTTCAACGGAGATGCCGAACCAGCGCGCCACAAGGAAATGCCCAAGCTCATGGATGAAGACAATGACGGTCAGGGCAATGAGGAAAGCCAAAATGTAGAATGTGCCAGTGCCCACCGAGGCTTGAACAATTGTCAGAAATTCCATAGTTGCTGTCTCTCCGCTCCGGTTTATCCGCACTTCGTCCCGGCTTCGCAAGGGCCGTGCCAAGATTGAGCAGGCCTTTACGGTTTATTAACTACACCAGCAGGGTTTTGGATCAAGATTTCGGCAAAATAAGGTTACCAGAGCAGAACGCCGGCACCGGCATGCTCGACCCCCGCCCGCAGTACACCGATCACAGCCGCAGCGGTTGCAACCGCAACCAGCCCATCCACCCGGTCGATGATGCCGCCATGCCCAGGGATGAGACGGCCCGAATCCTTGACGCCGAAATGGCGCTTCATCGCCGATTTGAACAGGTCGCCAGCCTGTTCGACGATCGCCAGGCCCGCCGCCAGCAGCGCCAGAATCCCAATGCCGGACAGGCCAAGCCAGATGGCGGCCAGCGTTGCCGCAATGGCACTGCCCGCCATGGCGCCGCCCAGGCCGGCCCAGGTTTTCTTCGGCGAGAGGCGCGGCGCAAGCTTTGGCCCGCCGATGATACGGCCGGCGAAATAGGCCAGGCTGTCCGCCGCCCAGACTGAAACCATGACCCAGATGATGGCGGCAATGCCGTAGTCCGGGTCGTCGCGCAAGACCACCAGGGCAATGGGCGGCAGGGAAACATAGGCGACACCCAGGTAGCGCCAAAAGGGGCCGTTGGCATCTTCGTAGAGCGCTAGCGCAATCGACATGGCGCACAGCACCGCGACTGCCGCCAGCGCCCCCGTCATCCCGGCATCAAGCGGCAAAAGAGCGCCGCACATGGCGCCGGCGGAGTGCAACGCAAATTGGATGGGGTTTTGACGGTGCACGATGGCGACCCATTCCTGGGCCATCAGTATGCCGACGAGGGCAACAAAGAGATGAAACCAGATACCGCCCGCCCAGACATCGGCAAGGACGGCCGGAATGAGAATTGCGGCGGAAAGAGCCCGCAGACCCAAGTCACCCCATTTGGGCGGTTGGCCTGCCGGCACCTCCGGCATCACGCCGTCTGGGCCTTGAGGCCACCGAAACGGCGGTCGCGGGCGCGGAATTCATCGATGGCGCGGTTGAACAACGCCGCGTCGAACTCCGGCCAGTACTCG
>JANPCS010000050.1:0-2547 GCA_031431065.1 Hyphomicrobiales bacterium
GCGGAATTGGTAGACGCACTAGTTTCAGGTACTAGCGAGTAACATCGTGGAGGTTCGAGTCCTCTTCAGGGCACCATTTTACTGCAAAAATCTGACGATCGGCGGGACCCTCTGATGGCCATCAAGCTTTACAAGGGCGACTTGCCCGCCGGACTGGATTTCGGAGCCTCGGTGGCGGTCGATACCGAAACCCTGGGTCTGGTCGCCCGCCGCGACAAGCTTTGTGTGGTGCAACTGTCCTCCGGCGACGGCAGCGCTCACATGGTCCAGCTTGACCGCTCAAGCTATAATGCCCCCAACCTCAAGGCGCTTTTCGCCAACCCGGCGATCACCAAGATTTTCCACTATGCCCGCTTCGACGTGGCGGTGATCAAGCAATATCTCGGTGTCGATACGACTCCCCTTTATTGCACCAAGATCGCCTCGAAACTGACCCGCACCTATACCGACCGGCATGGATTGAAAGACCTGATCAAGGAGCTTTTGGGCATCGAGCTGAACAAGCAGCAGCAGAGTTCCGACTGGGGTGCGCATGTGTTGAGCGACGCGCAGAAGCAATATGCCGCGCAGGATGTGCTCTACCTCCACGAGTTGAAATCGCGCCTTGACCAGATGCTGGAGCGCGAGGGCCGCACCGGCATTGCCCAGGCCTGCTTTGACTTCGTCCCCACCCGCGCCGCGCTCGACCTGGCGGGCTGGATCGAGGAAGATGTCTTCGCCCACTGACCGGGCCCCAGGCCGCGCACTGCGCTTTGCCCGTGCCGCGCAGATACTGAGCTGGCTGGTGGCCGCCGCCATCATCGCCATCATCGGGTTGTTTCTGGCCCAGGCCGGATTGTTCTCGCTGCTGCTGCCGGGGAAAGTTGTTGCACCGCCGCCCGTACCCAACCCAGATCAGATCACCGCCACCGACTCGACCGTCACCGGGCTTGATCGCCAGAACCTGCCCTACGAGGTGAAGGCGGCGCGTGGCTGGCAGGATGAGAATACCCCGACGCTGGTCCATCTCGAAACCGTCGAAGGCCGCTTCCGGCGGCCGTCTGGAGCCGAATATGCGATCAGTGCGGCAACCGGCCTCTATGACACAAAGGTGAAGACGCTAGCACTTGCAGGCAACGTGGTGATCGTCCAGAAAGACCGCTTTTCCGCCCGCATGGACAAGGCGCATGTGGCGGTCGAAGAGAAGAAGCTCACATCCGGCGGCGCCGTCGAAGTCAGCTTTGCCGGGGGTTCCGTGCGGGCCAACGGCATCGTCATCAGCGATGACGGGGAACGCATCTTGTTCTTGAATGGCGTCAAGGCCATGTTCAACCAGCAACCGGCAAAGGGAGACGCTACACCATGATCGACAGGCTGACCTTGCTGTCCGCCGCCATGCTGGCCGTGGTGCTGAGCGTTCCGGTCCGGGCCCAGACCGCCAAGCCGCCAGCCCCCGTCAACATCGAGGCCGATCAGATGGAAATCCTCGATGCCGAGAAGAAGGCGGTATTCCGCGGCAACGTCGATGCCACGCGGGGCGGCGTCAACCTCAAGGCCGGCGAACTGACCGTGACCTATGCGGAGGTGAAGCAGGCGGATGGTACGTCGAAGACCGACGCCACCAATCTCGATGCCAAGGGTGCGGTCACCATCAAGACCAGGCGCGAGACCATTACCGGTGACTGGGCGAAATTCGATCCTCAGGCCAACAAGCTGGTGGTCGGCGGCAATGTCAAGCTGGTGCAGGGCTCGACCGTGCTGACCGGCAAGGAACTGCGCGCCGATCTCGATACCGATAAAGTCGAAATGTCGGGCGGCCGCGTCAAGGGCAGCTTCCTGCCGAAATGATGGTCCTTATCTAAAATTAAACCTATTGGGTGGACATTGCAGTGGCGCGTGATGAAGACGTGATGACGGTGAAGCGGGTTTCCAGGGCACTCTCCCAGCGGGCACAGATTCCGCGGACGGCGGATGGTCCGGCAAGGACCGCTGCGCCGGAACGCTCCGGGCTGGTGGTTGAGGGATTGCGGAAATCCTACAAGCGGCGGCCGGTGGTGCGCGATGTCTCGTTCACAGTCAGGCGCGGTGAAGCCGTGGGACTTCTCGGCCCCAATGGCGCCGGCAAGACGACCGTGTTCTACATGATCACCGGTCTGATTGCCGCCGACAGTGGCAAGATCAGCCTCGACGGCGTCGAGATCACCCACCTGCCGATGTACCGGCGGGCCCGCCTGGGGATTGGGTATCTGGCGCAGGAGAGTTCGATTTTCCGCGGCCTCACAGTCGAGGAAAACATTCGCGCCGTGCTTGAGCTCACCGAGAGTTCAAGATCGAAGCGCGACAGTAAGTTGCGTGAGTTGCTTGATGAGTTCTCAATTACCCACCTCCGGCATTCGCCGGCTGTTGCGCTCTCTGGCGGCGAGCGCCGCCGCGTGGAAATCGCCCGGGCGCTTGCCGCCGACCCCGAATTCATGCTCCTCGACGAGCCCTTCGCCGGAATTGATCCGATTGCGATCAGTGATATTCGCAAGCTGGTGCGACAGCTCACCGCTCGGGGAATCGGGGTGC
>JANPCS010000051.1:0-17623 GCA_031431065.1 Hyphomicrobiales bacterium
GTTGAAGAAGGGCGCGCAAGCCACCGATCGCGTGCTGCGCTTCCTTGACAAGGCCGGTGTAGCCAAGCGCGAGCCCCGCAACAACCCGCACAAGGCGCTGCTCGGCAAGAAGCGCCTGGAGCGCGAAAAGGCCGAGGCCGACAAAGCCGCCAAGGCCGCCGCCGCGGTTTGATGGCCTGACGCTCCATGGCACCGCGAGATATGGTCCTTATCGGCCGCATCACCGGTGCCCATGGCATCCGGGGCGAGGTGAAGCTCAGGAGCTTCACCGCCGAGCCGGAGATGATCGCCACCTATTCGCCGCTCGAAACGGTGGAAGGCAAGAAAATCGAAATCGCCAGGCTGCGTGGCGCCAATGACGGCTTCATCGCCGTGCTGAAAGGGGTGAGCGACCGCAACGCCTCGGAAGCGCTCAAGGGAACCGAACTCTTCGTTCCCCGCCAGCGCTTGGCCGAGCCTGAAGATGGCGAGGTCTACATCCATGACCTGATCGGGCGCCCGGTCGTGCTGGCTGACGGCACCAGACTGGGCGAGGTCGCCGGTATCGAGAACTATGGCGCCGGCGATCTGATCGATGTCAGGATCGCAGGCCGCAAGGACACCGTGCTGATCCCCTTCGCGGCCGGCTTTGTGCTACAGGCGAGTGTGGAGATAGTGGTGGTCGACCTGCCGGAAGGATTTCTGGACAAGGGTGAACCGGAATGACATTCCGTGCCACGGTTCTGACGCTCTTTCCCGAGATGTTCCCGGGCTCACTCGGGCTGTCTCTGGCGGGGCGCGCACTCGAACAGGGCATCTGGTCATTGGAAGCCCGCGATATCCGGGCCTCCGCCACCGACCGCCACCGCACGGTGGACGATCACCCGGCGGGCGGTGGGTCCGGCATGGTGCTGAAGCCCGATGTGCTGGCCGCCGCCATCGATGCGGCGGATCACGCGGGTCCACGGCTGCTGATGAGCCCGCGGGGCCGCAAGCTCGATCAGGCGCTGGTGCGGGAACTAGCGGCGAGGCCGGGATGCCTGATCGTCTGTGGCCGCTTCGAGGGCGTCGACGAGCGGGTGATCGAAAACCGCGGCCTGACCGAAGTCTCGGTTGGCGATTATGTGCTGTCGGGCGGCGAGCCCGCCGCATTGCTGCTGCTTGATGCCGTGGTGCGGCTGCTGCCCGGCGTCATGGGCAGCAAGGCCTCGGGCGAGGAAGAAAGTTTCGAGGGTGGCCTTCTGGAACATCCTCACTTTACCAAGCCCAACCACTGGGAGGGCCTGGACATTCCGGCCGTGCTGCTGGGCGGCGACCACCAGGCGATTGCCCGGTGGAAACGCCAGAGGCGCGAGGAACTGACGAAAGTTAGACGGCCCGATTTGTGGCAAGCCCACCAGGCGGCACTTGGATCGGGAAAGATTTGATTTTGGACCCGGTTGCGGCTATAGGCCCCGCAACCCTTTGAGGAAGTTAGTCATGAATATCATCGCTCAGCTCGAAAAAGAGCAGGTTGCAGTCGTCGTTTCTCAGCGCGCCGTGCCGGAATTCGCTCCCGGCGACACGGTCATCGTCAACGTCAAGGTCAAGGAAGGCGAGCGCACCCGCGTTCAGGCCTATGAAGGTGTATGCATCGCCCGCTCCGGCGGCGGCATCAACGAGAACTTCACGGTCCGCAAGATGTCGTATGGCGAAGGTGTCGAGCGCGTCTTCCCGGTCTATTCGCCGATGATCGACTCGATCAAGGTGGTGCGCCGCGGTGCGGTCCGCCGCGCCAAGCTCTATTACCTCCGTGGCCGCACCGGCAAGTCGGCCCGCATCGCCGAAAAGCAGCGCGCCCTGATCCCGGTTGCAGCCGCCGCCAAGACCGAAAGCTGAACGTCAGCCAACGGATGAATTTCTTTGTGTGATTTTGGGGGCTGGTGCAAACCGGCCCCTTTTCTGTTTATCCCTCTTCATGCGCAGCATGGAGAGGGTGGCGCGGAACGCGCCGGACGGGAAATCTGGCGCGGACAGACCCCACCCGCCTCGCTGCCGCTCGGCACCCTCCCCGCTTCGCGAAGAGGGATGAAAGGATATCGCCATGACCGATTACTTCGCCGTCAACCGGCTGAACTGGAACGACCGTGCCGCCATCCATATCAAGGACGGGGCCGGCGGTTATCGCGTGCAGGCGTTTCTCGACGGTGCCGACAATCTGCATGACATCGAGCATGCGGAGATTGGCGATGTTGCGGGCTTGCGCATTGCCCACCTGCAGTGCCACTTCGGCATCGACACCTTGTGCCTCGCACGGCGCGGCGCATCTTGCGTTGGTCTTGATTTCTCGCCTGTGGCGATCACCGCCGCGCGCGAACTGCAGGCCAAGACCGGTTTCGATGCCAGTTTCGTCGAAGGCAATGTCTATGATGCGCGTGAGCTCATCGAGGGAGACTTCGACATGGTCTATGTCACGTGGGGCGCGATCAACTGGCTGCCCGACATCGCAGGCTGGGCGAAGGTGGTGTCGTCACTGCTGAAACCTGGCGGCAGACTCTACCTGCTTGAAGGACACCCGTTCATCATGCTGCTGGATGAGACCACGCCAGAAATGCGCCAGCCTATGACTGGCGCACGCCGCAAGACAAGCCGGTAACCATGGACACTGCGACCACCTATACCGGCGACACCGGCATCATTGCGCATCCGACAACCCATGAGTGGATCCATCCCGTCAGCGACATTCTGAATGGACTGATTGCGGCCGGCCTGCGCGTCGAAGCGCTGAACGAGCACGAACAGTTGGCCTGGGCATTTGCGCCGAACATGGTGCCGGTCGAAGGCCGCCGCCGCATGTGGGTACTGCCACCGGGTTTTCCGAAACTGCCTTTGTCCATTTCGATCTGGGCACGGAAGGGCTAAACAAGACCAATGACTGATTACCCGCGTGACATGAAAGGCTATGGCCGGGCCATCCCCGATCCCCAATGGCCGGGCAGCGCCTATATCGCCGTGCAATTCGTGTTGAATTACGAGGAAGGCGGCGAAAACAACATCTTGCATGGCGATGCCGCGTCGGAAGCATTCCTTTCGGAAATCGTCGGCGCCACGCCTTTGCCGGGCCAGCGCCACTGGAACATGGAATCAATCTATGAGTATGGCGCGCGGGCGGGTTTCTGGCGGCTGTGGCGCCTGTTCACCGGACGCAACGTGCCGCTCACCATCTATGGCGTCGCGACCGCCTTGCAACGCTCGCCCGATCAGGTTGAGGCGATGCAGGAAGCCGATTGGGAAATCGCCAGCCACGGCCTCAAGTGGATCGAACACAAGGATATGCCGGAAGACGTGGAGCGCCGGCAGATTGCCGAGGCCATTGCTCTTCACACGCAGGTGACCGGTGCGAGGCCACTCGGCTGGTACACCGGCCGCTGTTCGATGAACACCACCAAGCTGGTGATGGAAGACGGTGGCTTTCTCTATTCCTCCGACGACTATGCCGATGACCTGCCGTATTTCCTGAAGAAACCAGACGGCAACAAGCACCTGATCATTCCCTATACGCTCGATGCCAACGACATGCGCTTTGCAACGCCGCAGGGCTTCAACACCGGCGAACATTTCTTCCAATATCTGAAGGACTCGTTTGACTGCCTCTATGAGGAAGGCCGCAAGGGCTCGCCCAAAATGATGTCGGTCGGTCTGCATTGCCGCCTTGTGGGACGTCCTGGCCGCGCCGTGGGACTGGCAAAATTCATCGACTACGTCTTGTCACATGACAAGGTGTGGATCGCGCGGCGCATCGACATCGCCCGGCATTGGCACAACACCTTCGCGTGGAAACGCTAGGGTTTGAACCGGTGCCGCACAAAGCTTGACAGGACCTTCGATTCCACTGAGCATGCGGGAGTTCCAACGCAGAGCGGCGGGCGTTCAATGGCCACTGGTTTCGTCTTTCATGAACTCTACATGTGGCACAACACCTGGAATTGGGCTCAGGTGTTTCCGCCAAGCCTCACGGTACAGCCGGGAGAACACGCGGAAAATCCCGAAACCAAACGCCGTATGCGCAATCTGCTTGAGGTTTCGGGGCTTCTCGACGAGCTGGTGCCGATCAAACCGAGGCCGGCCACGGAAGACGAGATCGCCCGCGTCCACACCCGCCAGCACATTGCCCGCATCAAGGCGCTGAGTGCCGAAAATGGTGGCGATGCCAGCACCTTGACACCTTTCGGCAAAGGCAGCTTCGAGATTGCCCAGCTTGCCGCCGGTGGCACCATGACCGCACTGGATGGCGTGGTTCGCGGTGAGGTGAAAAACGCCTATGCGCTGGTGCGCCCTCCCGGCCATCACGCGACGGCCACGACCGGCATGGGCTTCTGTCTCTTTGCCAATGTCGCCATCGCCATCCACCACGCCCGCGCTGCCCACAAGCTTGGCCGCATCGCGACGGTGGATTGGGATGTGCATCACGGCAACGGCACGCAGTCGATCTTCTACACTGACCCGGCAACGCTGACGATCTCACTGCATCAGGACAATCTGTTCCCCCCGGAGTCAGGCGGGCGCGAAGAGAATGGCGAAGGTGCGGGGCGCGGCTTCAATCTCAATATCCCTTTGCCGCCCGGATGCGGCAATGGCGCTTATGTCACTGCCTTCGAGCAGGTGGTCATTCCCGCCCTTTACAAGTTCAAGCCGGAACTGATTATCGTTCCCTCCGGTTTCGATGCGTCGGGCGTCGATCCGCTGGGCCGCATGATGGTGAGTTCCGATGGTTATCGCCAGATGACTGCGATGCTGATGAAAGCCGCCGATGACCTGTGTGGCGGCCGGCTGCTCATGTCGCATGAGGGCGGATACTCCGCCATGTATGCGCCGTATTGCGGTTTGGCGGTGCTGGAAGAAATGTCTGGCCATAAGACCGCCGCCGAAGACCCCTGGGGGCCGCTGATGGCCGCTTGGGGACAACAGGCCGTGCAACCGCACCAGCAGGCAGCGATCTCCGAGGCGGCCAGGCTTGTGCACAACATCAAATAGTGGAGGACACCATGACCGCGAAGCTTGCAATGCCAAATGTCATTCCCGGACGCCGGAAATTCCTGCGGGCCGGCGTTCTGGGCGGAAGTGCGGCGATGCTTGCCGCCCTCAACGATGGCGCCCGGGCGCAAGGCGCCGCCATCCCCGTGGGACAAGCTGCTCCCCTCACCGATTTCGCCGCGGCGGACGGCGTCGAATTCCAGAACGGCCTGACTCTGGCTTGCGAGGAAATCAACGCGCTTGGCGGCATCTTGGGCCGCCCGCTGGAGCCGCATTTCGAAGACACCAAGCAGATGGGCGATGCCACCAACGTGCAGGCCGTGCAGCGGCTCATCGACCGCCATGCCGTTCACGCGGTGATCAATGGCTACAACATCGGTTCGGGTGGAGCGATCCAGGATGTGATTGCCGACAGCGGCATCATCTATGTCCACTATGACACCACCATCGGCCACAACAACGTGATCAAGTCGGACCCCGGCAAGTACTTCGGCTCCTTCATGGGCGATCCGCCCGAGTATTGGTATGGCCCGGGCTTCCTCAAGTTCGTGCAAGGCCTGGAAGAGACCGGCCAGTACAAGCGCGCCAACAACAAGATGGCGGTGATCCTCTCCGCCGGTGTTTATGCCGCCAATATCGCCAATGCGGTGAAGGAGCAGGCCGCCAGCTACGGTTGGGAAATTTCGCTGTTCGAAACGGTCAGCGTGCCAATCTCCGAGTGGGGCCCGACGCTCGCCAAGATCCGCCAGGATCCCCCGGCGGTGATCTGCGTCACGCATTTCCTGCCCGCCGACCTTGCGCAATTCATGGTGCAGTTCGCGCCGAACCCGACCGGCTCGCTGATCTACATGCAATATGGCCCCTCCATTCCGGCCTTCCGCGACATCGGCAAGGAGGCAACCAATGGTGTGCTCTACGCGACCGTGGTCGGCGCCTTGCAGGACGAAATCGGCACCGCCTTCGAAACCCGCTATAAGGCAAAGTTCGGCGCCAATGCCGGCCACAACAGCGGCGCGCAATCCTATGACGGTTGTCATGTCTGGGCCACGGCCGCGGCACTTGCCGGTGGTTCGGGTGAACCCGGCAATGACGCGCAGAACCGCAAGGTTGCCGATCGTATGCGCGCGATGATCTGGCGCGGCGTCACCGGTGTCACCCGCTTCGAGGCTGAAGGGCAGGCCGCTTACACCTATCCCACGCAGGTCAAGGATTCCTCGCTCGGCATGCCACACCAGTTCCTGCAGATTCAGGATCACACCAAGGGCGGCCTGCTGGTGGCACCGGCACCTTATCAAACAGCGAAGTTCATGCTGCCGCCCTGGATGAAGTCATGATGCCCGAAGGATAAGGCGTGAACCACGTCACAGCACCGCTGCTCTCGTGCCGAAGCGTCACCAAACGCTTCGGCGCGCTGGCTGCCGTCAACAACCTCAGTTTCGATGTCATGCCGGGCGAAGTGCTGGGCATCGGCGGTCCGAACGGTGCCGGCAAGACGACGTTGTTCGAGGTCGTCTCCGGGCTGAATCCGGCGACCGAGGGGGAAATTCTGTTTGACGGCAAGCCGATCGCCGCGCTCGCCCCCGAAGCCATTTGCCACGCCGGAATTGCCCGCACCTTTCAACTCAATGCCTGTTTCGATTCGCTTTCCGTCCGGGAAAACGTTGAAGTGGCCGCCTATTTCGGCCGCCACAACCGGCGCTATCCCGGCGTGCGGATCGGGCAGGACGTGCACGCCGTAGCCGATGAAGCGCTCGCCACTGTAGCGCTATTGCCAAAGGCCGGGCAGCCGGCAGGTAACCTGGCAGTACTTGATCGTAAGTTACTGATGCTGGCCGGAGCTATCGCCAGCCGTCCGAAACTGCTGCTGATGGATGAACCGGTGGGCGGCCTCACCAGCCAGGAGATCGGCCACATGATGGGCGTGGTCCGCGGCATCGCGGCGTCCGGTATCACCATCATCCTCATTGAACACGTCATGCGCTTTCTGGTGCAACTCTCGGACCGGGTGATGATCATGCACCATGGCGAAAGCATTTATGCCGGGCCTCCCTCGGGCCTGGTGCGCGACCGGACGGTGATTGATGTCTATCTCGGCGAAGGCGCATCGCAGCGGCTGGCCAGCGTTCTGAAGAGCAATGCCTGATGGCCGATGGCTTGACCATCACCAAACTGAGCGCCGGCTATGGCCAGCAAATGGTCATCAAGGATTTGTCTTTGTCGCTTGCCGCCGGTGATTTTGCCGGACTGATCGGACCCAATGGTCATGGCAAGACAACACTGCTGCGCGCCATCTCGGGCCTCGTTCGCGCCCAGCACGGCGCCATCGCCTTCGCTGGCACTGATTTGACAAGGCTTAGGCCCGACGAGATCGCGGCGGCGGGCATAGTACATGTGCCACAGGGCGATCTGCTGTTCCCCGACATGACCGTCTCCGAAAACCTGGCAATGGGCGCATACCTGCCGGCCGCCGCCAAGCAGGCCGGCGAACGACTCGAGGAAGTCTACAGCCTCTTGCCCAAGCTTCGCGAGCGCAGCAACCAGCGCGCCAGCACGCTCTCGGGCGGCGAACGCCGCATGGTGGGAATCGGGCGCGGGCTGATGGCGGGCGGAAAGTTCCTCATGCTGGATGAACCCTCGCTGGGCCTCGCTCCAATTCTGATCGACCAGATTTTTCGTGTGATCTCGGAATTGAAGCGCCATGGCCGGACCGTGCTGATTGTCGAGGAAAACGCCACGCGCATCGCCGAAATCGCTAGCCGGCTTCACCTTCTCGACGATGGCCGTCTGGCCTGGTCGGGAACGGGGCCTGAGTTTCTCTCCAGCCCGGAAATCATTGCGACTTATCTGGGAGGTTGAGCATGGACGTCATCGTACAGATCATCGCCTCCGGCCTTACGCTGGGTGCCATGTATGCGATTTCGACGATTGGCCTGGCGCTCGTCTATGGCTCGCTCAACATGTTGAACATGGCGCATGGGGCCATCCTGGCGATGGGGGGCTATGTTTGTCTCTACGCCATGACAAAGCTGGGCATGCCGGCACCGCTTGCGATCGTCGCCGCGATGGCCGTCTGCGGTGCCATCGGCGTGGTGATCTATCATCTCGCCGCCCGGCCGATGCTCTCGTCACGCAATTTCGAAACGCAAATCTTCATCGCCACCATCGGTATCGGCGCGGTGATCGAAAACGTCATCCTTCGGCTTTTCGGTCCCCAGCCCGTGGCCCAGCCGTTGCATCTTCCGGGCGCACTGGTGATCGGCGGTGTCCATGTACCCTATCAGAACATCCTGATCCTGGTTGTTGCCGTTGCCCTGATGGTGGCGACGGCGTTTTTGTTGAACCGGACGCGTCTCGGACTTGCCATCCGCGCCACCGCCCAGAACCGCGATGCAGCCCAGTTGATGGGCGTCCGCATTGGCCGCGTCTATTCCCAGGTCCTGGGTATTTCGGGTGCCCTCGCCGCGGTATCGGGAATCATGATCAGTTCGCTTTCCGGTCTGTTACCCAACATGGGCGGCGACCCGATGTTGAAAGCTTTCGTGATCTGTGTCGTCGCAGGGCTTGGCAATATTTATGGCGCGGTGGCGGCGGCCATCGTGCTGGGCATTCTGGAGAGCGCCATTCAGTATGTTTTCGGCGTGCAATACAGTTTTGCCATTCTCCTGCTGCTGGTCATCGCCGTGCTGATCTGGCGCCCCGCCGGCCTGTTTGGAAGGGCGCAGGTGGTGCGCCTGTGAGCATGACGAGGCGCGATATCCTCATAGGCCTGGCGCTGGCGGCACTGTTGGCGCTGGTGCCTTTGCTGGTGGGCACGCGCTACGTTATCACCCAGATGACGCTGTTCTTCATCTGGGCCATCGTCGTCACCCAATGGAATCTTGTTCTCGGCGTCGGCGGCATTTTCTCCCTGGCGCAAATGGCGCTCTTTGCTGCCGGTGCCTATGCCACGGCGATGCTGGGTTACTACTTTTCCGTGCCCATCGTCCTGGCCATACCGCTTGCTGGCCTGGTGACAGTGCTTGTCAGCCTCGTCATCGGCCTTGCCTGCCTCAGGTTGCGCGGCCCCTATGTGGCGCTGCTGACGCTTGCCATCGCCCAGGTGATTTATCTCATCGTGGTCAACGATACGGCGTGCTTCACCAATCCGCCGTCCGGCTGCCTGCCGTTGTTCGGAGGAGTGCGTGGTTTTTCGAAATTCGGCGATACCGGCTTTCGTGGTTTGCTTGGTTCCAGGTGGTATGTCGGGCACTACTACGCCGGCCTGACGCTGGCCCTCGTTGCTTTCATGTATTCGGTAGCGGTCATTCGCGGGCCCCTGGGTCTGGCATTCAAGGCGCTGCGCGACAATCCCGGCTATGCCATGGCGCGCGGTGTCAGCAAGTTCAAGTATCAGCTTTGGGTGTTCGGCCTGTCGGCTTTTTTCACCGGCATCGCCGGCGGATTCTACGCGGCGCACTTTGGTGTCGTTGGGCCGATTGTCTTCTCGCTCGCCATGCTGCTGTTCCTGCTTGCCATGATCGTGGTGGGCGGGATGGGGACCGTCTGGGGCCCATTGCTGGGTGCGGCTCTTCTGATGCTCGCCGACGAAGGCATGCGCGAAATCGGCGACTGGCGCGACATCGGGCTGGGCTTGTTGCTTGCCCTGTTCGTGATCCTGCTGCCTAAGGGGCTTGCCGGCCTGAGACTGCCGAAACGCGTTTCATGAGGGAATAACTCTCGGCGAAGGCGGCCACCCAGCCGCATTCGGCCGGGGCATGGAGAGAGCCTTATACACTTCCCCGCTGAACTTGATGCGCCGCTTCTGCGTGTTGAAATCGACGTGAACGATTCCGAATGGCGCAGAATAGCCATAGGCCCATTCGAAATTGTCCATCAGCGTCCAGGCAAAGTAGGCATTTACCGGAACCCCCTCGCGAGCGGCGCGGCACAACTCCGCGAGGTGATCGACATAGTAACGGGCCCGTGCCTCGTCCCAGATGTGGCCGTCTGCTGTGACGGCCTCATTTGCGAGAGCAAGTCCATTTTCTGAAATGAATATTTCATTCGGTGCATAGTTGCGATGCACATAGTGCAGGATGTCGTAGATGCATTTTGGGTAGACTTCATAGCCCACGGCTGAGTATTCCCCTGGCGGACGCGCACGCCGATAGTCGAGTGGCGCCATCTCCGCGCCAGCCGCGATCACCGACCGGCGATAGAGATTGACGCCGAGGCTGTCGATGGGCGCCGCAATGATGGCTGCGTCGCCTGCCTCCATGTGTGGCATCAGGGGTCCATAAAGATCGGCCATGTCTTGCGGGTAACCACCCTTGAAAACCGCATCAAGATACCAGCGGTTTTGCGCGCCGTCGAAGCGCCTGGCGGCCGCCTTGTCGGCATCGGATCCCGTTGCAGGTTCGGCCACATTGAGATCGAGCACAATGCTGGCATTGACCCCGGGCACATTGGCGCGGATGACTGGAATGGACAGCCCGTGCCCCAGGAGCGCGTGATGCGTGGCGCGGATGCCGCCTTTCACCCCATCCGCGAGACCTGGCGCATCCTCACCGGTTGCATGTCCCGACCAGCAGAATGTCCATGGCTCGTTCAGCGTGGTCCAGTGTTTGACACGGTCACCCAGGGCACGTGTGGCGATGCCGGCGTAGTCCGCCAGGCGGTATGACGTCTCACGCGCGTACCAGCCGCCCTTGTCCTGCAGCCTCTGGGGCAAATCCCAGTGGTACAATGTCACGTAGGGCATGATGTTTTCAGCAAGCAACCCGTCAACCAGCCTGCGATAGAAGTCGAGACCGGCGCTGTTGGCCTGCCCTTCCCCGGTGGGTTGAATGCGCGTCCAGGCCAGCGAAAAGCGATAGGCGCTGACGCCCAGTTCCTTCATGATGCGGATATCGTCGCGCCACCGATTGTAATGGTCGCAGGCGATATCGCCGGTGCTGGCATCGGCAATCACGCCAGGCTTTCGCGCAAAACGGTCCCAGATGCTCTCGCCCTTGCCGTCTGCCTCCGGTGAGCCTTCGATCTGGTAAGCGGCTGTCGCGGTGCCCAGGCGAAAGCCCGGTGGCAATTGCAGACCGGCGGCCCTTTCCAGGAGCTCGGAGCGCCCGCTAGCGTTGCTTGATGTCATGTTTCCTCTCAGTGGTTGAAAGCAGGCTGGCCACCGCCAGGGTCAGGAAG
The DNA here is from genome assembly GCA_031431065.1 of Hyphomicrobiales bacterium. GTDB lineage: Bacteria > Pseudomonadota > Alphaproteobacteria > Rhizobiales > Aestuariivirgaceae > Aestuariivirga. The sequence goes on from JANPCS010000051.1 coordinate 11,167, forward strand.
ACATAGACGATGTTCGCCGAATTGCCGGGCGCGAACGGCAGGAAACTTGCGGGCTTGAATTCGTGCATGCGCTAGGCGATATCGCGGATCGAAAGGATCGAAAGCCCCACTTTCAACTGCTTTCCGCCGAGGCCGGCATCTGAGGCGGTTCCCGCCGTCAACAAAATGGTCAGCCCGGCGATCAACAGTTTCTTCATGCTATCTCCTCCTGGTTGGGTTGTGAACGTCTCTCACGGCAGACGCAGCCGATTTGGCTGCCGGGCAATCAGCTCCGGCTGAAACACGTGCATGAGCTTTTCAGGGTTTTCACCAGCCATGCGGCGCAACAGGAATTCGCCAAGCTTGCGGCCCTGCGCCTCGATTGGGTGATAGAGTGTGGTGAGTGGCGGGCAGAAATAGGCGCTGACGTTGATGTCATCGAAAGCGATGACGTCGACCTCGCGGCCGGCTTCGAGACCAAGGCTGTGCAGCCCCGACAGTACGCCCAGCGCGGTTGATTCGTTCACGCAGACAAAACCCGTCGCGGGATCGCTGCCTAGGCGGAGCGTCACCGCCGTCCGGTGGCCAAACAATGTCGACAGGTCGCCGCTGGCGACAAGGTCTGAGCTGGCCGGAAGATGTGCGGCCGCAAAGGCGGCGTTGAATCCGTCCAGCCTGTCTTGGGCATAGCTCAATGAAGGATCGGGATTGACGAGTGCGATGCGGCGATGCCCGCCTGCAATCAATCTCTGGGTGGCGATTCGCGTTGCCGCGGCGTGATCGGCGTCAACATGCGCATAGACGAGCGGCCGCCGGCAACGTCCGAGCGAAACAAAAGGAAAGCCGTGCTCGACGAGGTAGTTGATACGCGGGTCATCGGCAAGGATACCGGAGAACACCAGTCCGTCGGCCAAGCCATGTTCGACCACACGCTGGGCAGCTTCGAGGCCTTCGGCAGTGTTGCGCACCGGATATATGGCGACGCGATAGGCGCTGTCCTCGAGGGCATGGCTGAGGCCCTGAAGGATTTGCGTATACTCAACGCCATCCCATTCGAAGTTTGTTGCAGCCGTCACCGGCATCAGAACGGCGGCCTGCAATGTCTTTCCGGTTCGCAACGCAAGGCCGCGCGCATTGACCTGATATCCTGTGCTGGCTGCCGCCTTGAATATCTTGCCGCGCGTTTCCGCCGTGACGACAGGCGAATTGCGCAGGGCCTTCGAGACTGTGGCAATCGAAAACCCCGTCAAGCGCGCCAGAGTCTTGATCGTTGGCGGCGCCGATACCGCGGTTTTGGGTTTTCGCCCGGATTTCATGGTGCTGTGCCAATTCCTTTCGAGGGTGAATTTATCGCTCGATAAAATCGTTTTCAATATGCGTTTCCTGGCGCCTGGCGAGACGTTGGGCCAGAATCATGTAGACGGCCGAGGTCCAGGCAAAGGCCGGATCGCACAGCCCTTCACCACTTCGGGCATCGAAGTTTTCCGCCATGCCGGAACGGTTTGCCATGGCGCAAAACCGCCGCGCCAACTCGTCCGCAAATGCCTCGCCACCACTGGCATCGAGTGCTGACACCAAGAGAGCCGTCGCCGGCGCCCAGATGGGACCGCGCCAATATCCATCCCTGCGATAGAAGGGGCTATCGAGTGCCTCGGTTGCAAGTCCATGATCCGAGAGGAACTCACCGGGCCTTTTGAGTGCCGCAATCAACTTGACCCGGCATTCAGGCGGGAGGCGCTGGCCGAGGAGAAGGGGCATGAAGGCGAGAAGCGATTTGCCGCCTTCAACAATTTTTCCGGTGGTCTGATGCCTGCTGACGAAACCTTCACCCGTCCACAACACCCGCAGGAGACTGACCACGAGTCCGTCGGCGCGCAACTTTGCTGCGGCCGCGCGCTCGCTCCGGCCGAGGCGCCCGCAACAATCGGCCACTTCATCGAGTGTGAGAACCAGAAATGTTGCCAAGTCAGGGGTGACGACAGGCCCGCCTTCGGAGAACGCCGTGGCATTGTCCCATCCCGCATCATTGCCGTGGCGATAGGCTGGCAAACCCTCATAGGCGGGGCCGGAGAGCCAGTGCGCCGCCTGTGCTTCCAACCAACCGACGATCAGTTCAAGGATGTCGGGTGTATAGAATTCGGGCGCCTTCTGCCGCAGTGCGGAAAATGCCCAGCCATGCACCGGCGGCTTGGTGAAACTCCAGTAGCGATAGCGATCATTGATGAAATCCGGCAGGCGGCCGGATTCGTGTTGGGCATCGAAAATCACCGCCATCTGATCGAAAGCCAGCCTTGCATTCTGCAACGACAGACCGAGGGCCACGAAACAATTGTCCCAGCTCCAGATATTGTTCATGCAGTTCTTGGACATATAGACGGCTGGCCTGGTCAGAACGCCCTCTGCCGGAACGAGCGCCGACCACAAGATGTAGGAGGCGAGCAGAAACCCGGAACCGTGCTCTTCCAGAGGTGGCGGCCAGCGCCGATGATAACTTGAAAATGACGCCCGGCTCGAGGCAAGGGCCACCTCAAGGTCTCCGTCAGCCGCGTTCGACGGATCAACTTGAAAGAAACTCACGACGGCTTCGGCGGCACCATCTTGTGGCGTGACGATGACGTCGATTGCATCGGACGCGAGGCCATTCCGGCTGACGCTACATTGCAACGTGCCGCGCCGCGCAAGGATGCCGCATTGCATGTCCTGCCGCGCCACACACACCCGAGCCCCGCTGCCATGGGCCTGCGCATAGTCGTATTTGCCCGCCGCGGAGCGCAATCGAATAGGGCAGTTTCGGCTCCTGATCGCCACCGAGTCCGGGCTCAGGAAGGCAATACTCAGAGATGCACCGCTGCCGCCGGCAAACACCAGTGCATCGGGATGGAGAACTGCGGCGCGTTCCAAATCCGCCGGCAGCGCGAGACGCAACAGGCGCCCCAAGTTTGTGTGCTCGTCGCCGCCGCGCAAGTTGCGAATCCAGAAGGCCTGGTCTTCGGAAAGCCAGGACACGCAGAGGAAGCTTCCGGCAATCGACAGGGGTACCTTGCGCGGGTCGAAGAGCCGGGCGTGCCAGCCCCGCCAGTTCTGTTGCACATCGCCCATCAGCCCTTGATGCCCGAAGACAGCGAACTGTCCATGATGTAGCGCTGGGCCATCAGGAACAGGCATAGTGGTGGCACGCACAGCATGACCGCCATGGCTGCGAGCGCCGTGAGATTGGTGCCATGCAGTCCTTTGAACTGCGCCAGGCCGAGTGTCAGCGTGTAGGTGCTCTCGTCATTCAGATAGATCAGTGGCCCAATGTAGTCGTTCCAGGCGTAGAGAAATTGAAATGTGCCGACGAGGATCAGGGCTGGCAACATGAGTGGCAGGTGAATCTTCCAATAGATCTGAAACATGTTGGCGCCGTCCATTTTGGCCGCCTCGTCAAGCTCCCTGGGAATGCTCATGATGAATTGCCGCAGCAGGAAGATGAAGGCCGGCGAACCGAACCATGCCGGAACGATGAGCGGCTTCAGCGTGTTGATCCAGCCCATCCAGTTGAACTGCATGTAGCGCGGAATCATGGTGACATCCCAGGGAACCATCATGGCCGCGAGGAGCACCATGAACAGGAAATTCCGGCCGCGGAAATCAAAGCGCGCAAAACCGAAGGCGACGAGCGACGACGACAGAAGTTGCCCGATGGTCGACAGGACCGAGACAAGCGCCGAATTCTTCAGGAATGTGCCAAACGGCTGGGCGTTCCAGGCATCGACAAAATTCCACCAGCGCGGATTGCCGGGCCACCAGACCGGCGGCCAGGTCAGGAGCTCCGACTTTTCCTTCAACGCCGTGACGAGTGTCCAGTAGAATGGGAATATGAAGGCAGCCGCGATAAACGCAATGAGCAGCCACTTGAGAACCGGATAGATGGGCACACGCGCCATCATGTCTGTTCCCGCTTCACTTCGGCTTCGTAGAAAACCCACAAGCTCGACGATTTGAAGATGATCCCGGTGAGCAGAAGAATAAGGATGAAGCTGAACCACGACAGCGCCGAGGCATAGCCCATGTCATGGTGCTTGAAGGCATTGTCGTAGATATACATGGCGAACAGGTAGGTTGCCTTGGCGGGACCGCCCTTGGTCAGCAGCATTGCCTCGGTAAGTTGCTGGAATGACGCGATGATGGTGTTGACGAGATTGAAGAGCAACACCGGCGTCAGCATTGGAATGGTGATCAGGAAGAACTGGCCGATGCCGCCCACGCCCGAGAGGCTCGCCGCTTCGTAGAGATCCTTCTGAATGCTCTTCAGTCCGGCGAGAAAAATGAGCATCGGCTGGCCGACCGTCCACAGGCCGACGATGACGATGGAATGGAGCGCCCACTTCGGGCTGCCCAGCCAGTTCACCGGTTCGATACCAAGGACCGCAAGCATATAGTTGAGAACGCCATATTCGTGGCTGAACATCCACGACCAGATGGTGACCAGCGCCACGCCGGAAATGATCGAGGGAAGATAGAATACGGCGCGGAAGAAGCCCGCTGCGAACATCGGCTGGTTGAGGAGCAGGGCGAGAAGCAGGGCAACAGCCATATTGGTGGGGACGAACAGGGCTGTGAATTTGAGAGTGATCCACAACGAGCGCACGAAGTCGCTGTCATCGAACAGCATATTCCGATAGTTGGCAAGCCCGATGAACTTGGGCTCGCCAATCAAAGGCCAGTCGAAGAAACTCGTATAGAGCGAAAACAGCAAGGGGCCGAAGGTGAAAGCGAGGAAGCCCATCACCCATGGCAGGATGAAGAGATAGGGAGTGGCAAGCCCGAACCTGGCTGGCAGCCGCCCGAGGCCTTGCGGCCATGCCACTCCGGCTGTCATGTTACTTGGCCAGTTCTTTGTCGGCTGCCGCAGCCGCCTCATCGAGAATCGCATCGACATTGTCGAGCTCGATGTAAATGCGCTGGATCGCCTCGGTAATCTTCTCCTGGGCGCGCGACCAGTTCGAGTTGAGCAGGAAGGACGGAACATTCCTGGAGTCCGCACCCGGCATCATCTTGAAGAACGCCGATGTACTGGCGCCTTCCGCGAGACCAAGCTGCTTGGCAACCGACATCAGCACGGGCATGTCGTTGGTGCGCATCGCCACGGCTTCGGGACTTGCGTAGAATTTCAGGAAATCCCAGGCGAGATCCTTCTCCTTGGAATCCATGGCCATCGAAAGCGCGGAAATGCTGACCACGCTCACGGCCGGCTTCCCGGCAAATGCAGGCAGCGTGACAACGCCGAAATTCTTCTTCGCGGCTTCGAAATCGGGCTTCGGCCAGTTGCCGCTGATCACCATGCCCATGCGGTCCGATATGAAGAGTTCGCGATAACTCGAGTTATCGCCCACGCCGAAGAGAACGGCATCGCCGGTTTTCACCATGTCGACGAACATCTTGAAGACGGCCTTGGTCTCGGGACTGTTGAGATAGCCCGTTGTGGTTTTGCCGTCGGGGCTTACCCAGGCCGTGCCGTTGCTCCACAGGTAGTTCTGGAAGTCGTAAGGGTCGGGGTTGCCGTCGACGCCGAAGCCATAGATTTTCTTGTCCTTGTTGGCGAGCTTTGCGGACGCGGCGCGCAGGTCGTCCCAGGTCCAGCCGTCTTTCGGCTCGTCGATGCCCGCGGCCTTGAACATGTCCTTGTTGTAGTAGACGACATGGGTGGTGAAACCGGCGGGAATGCCGACGATGCGGGTTGCTCCATCGCGCAGAACCTGCGTGTAGTTAAGCAGCGCCGGCGGCATGTCGTTGAGGTCGACGCCGCCCTTGTCGATGTAGGGTTTCAAGTCCTCGAGCGACGCCTGATAGGTGGGAAAGTCCCACATATACATCACATCCGGCGGATTGCCGGCGCCAAAGGCCGCGGAAATCTTCTGGTCATAACCATCGCCATAGGTTTCCACCTGTACCTTGACCCCCGGACGGGAAGCCTCGAATTTTGCGGCAATGCTTTTCTGAATCTCGAGAGAAGCCTCGGAATCCCAAGTGGCAAACCGCAAGGTTTGATCGGCATGGGCAGCCGTGGCAATCAGGCTGAGGCCCGCCGCCATGGCGATCGACAAAAACTTATTCTGCATTCTCAGTTCCTCCTTGGTGAGTGGACTTGCCGGATGATTGAGGTCCGCCAATGCGCTGGCCTTCCGCATCGAACATGTGAACCCGGTGGGTATTTGGAGTGAGCACTATCTTGCTGCCGTCAGCCAGTTCGACCGTCCCTTCGGCGCGCGCCACGATTTCGTGGCCGGACGCCGTCTCGGCAATGATGATGCTTTCTGGCCCAAGCCGTTCGACGGTCTTGATTGCCGCCTTGATCCCCGGATCGCCTGGCTGCGATACCTTCAAGTCCTCCGGGCGGATGCCGGCTTCAGTTGCTTCGCCTGCAAAGCCGGGCACGGCGAAATTCTGTCCGCAGATTTCCACGCTGATATTGGCGCCCTCGGCGCATAGACGGCGC
>JANPCS010000052.1:0-18717 GCA_031431065.1 Hyphomicrobiales bacterium
TGTAGCGCGACAATCTGGATGAGAAGTGCGCGACAATCTGGATGAGAGTCTGGTGTCGCGGCAAGGATGATGATCACGACATTGACTGTCGCGCGCAAGAGATATTTGAGGTTGATTGTCGCGGCGCGTCAATCAGGAGCGATATTGGCGGGTGTAGCGTGCGATGCGGGGCGTCCTGGGCCGCGCTTCTTTTCGATTGCTTCGCGGCGCCGGTAGCTTTCGACATTCATCTCGAGGATGGTGGAGTGATGGACGAGGCGGTCGACGGCAGCCAGCGTCATGGCGGGGTCCGGGAAGACCTTTCCCCACTCGCCGAATGGCTGGTTGGCGGTGATCAGCATTGAGCGCTGTTCATATCGGGCGCTGATGAGTTCGAACAGCACGCTGGTCTCGGCCTGGTCCTTGGTGACGTAGGCAAGATCGTCGAGAATCAGCAGATTGAACCTGTCGAGCCGGCTGATGGCGGCTTCGAGGCCGAGTTCGCGGCGGGCGATCTGAAGCTTCTGGACAAGATCGGTGGTGCGGGTGAACAGAACCCGCGATCCGTTCTCGATGAGGGCGAGCCCGATAGCGGAGGCGAGATGACTCTTTCCGCCGCCTGGCGGGCCGAACAGAAGCAGGTTTGCGCCTTTCTCCAGCCAGACATCGCCGGCGGTGATGGCCATCACCTGGGCCTTGGAGATCATTGGCACGGTGTCGAACTCGAAAGTGTCGAGGGTCTTGCCCGGCAGCAGGCGGGCCTCGGCGAGATGGCGCTCGATGCGGCGGCGGTCGCGTTCGGCGAGCTCATGTTCGGTGATGGCGGAGAGGAAGCGGGCGGCGGGCCAGCCTTCCTTGTCGGCCTGTTCGGCGAACTGGGCCCATATGGCCTTGATGGCCGGCAGGCGGAGTTCGTTGAGGAGCAGGCTGAGCTTGGCGGCATCGACGGCGGTGCTGGTCTTCATGCCGCATCTCCCGTCAGGCTGGAACCAAGCAAGGCTTCATAGGCATTGAGAGGAGCGAGGTGGACGACGACTGTTGGCAACCTTGCAGGATCGGGGGCGAAGCGGGCCCGCAGAGTAGCCATGTCGGGTAATTGTCCAGCCTGCAGGCAGGCGGAAAGCTGGCCGGCCAGATCGCTTTCGCAGTTGCGCTCGTGAGCTAGGCCCAAAAGCTCGACCATGACACGGCAGGCCTGGCGTTCTGACAATCGCTCCAGGAGAGCATCGAAGGTTCGCCGGTATGCCAGGCGTGGAAACAGCTGGTCGCGATAGACGAGGTTGAGGAGCGCCATCGGCTTGCGGCGGAGCGCATGGATGACATGGCGGTAGTCGACGACTTGACCGTGCTTGCCCGAGGCGTGAGCCCGCCCACGCGGTAATGTCGTGAGATGCGTGCCGCCGATGAAGATATCGAGCCGATTGTCGAACAGGCGCACCCTCAGCCGGTGGCCGATCAGGCGCGAAGGCACAGTGTAGAACACCTTGCGCAGCGTGAAGCCGCCGGAGGATGTGACGCGCACGCTGACGTCCTCGTAGTCGGCGGTGCGCCGGCCGGGCAGTTCCCGCAGTTCGGCGCGCTCGATATCGATGTGCTTGGCATGGCGGGCATTACGGCGGCTGACGATCTCGTCGATGAAGCAGCGATAGGATTGCAGATCGCCGAAATCGGCCGAGCCGCGCATCAGCAGCGCGTCGGCGATGGCGCGCTTGAGGTGGCCATGCGGCCCTTCGATGGAGCCGTTCTCGTGGGCGATGCCGGCATTGTTGCGGGTGGCCGTCATGCCATAGTGAGTGCACAGATCCTCGTAGCGCCGGGTCATGTCGTCCCGGGCGTCCCTGTCAAGATTGCGGAAGGCGGCCGAGAGGCTGTCGCTGCGATGTTCGCGGGGAGCTCCGCCCAGCGACCAAAGGGCATTCTGCAGCCCCTCCGCCAGAGCGGTGAAGCTTTCGCCGCCAAGCACCACATGGGCATGCTGGAAGCCGGAATAGGCGAGCCGGAAATGATACAGCCGGTGGTCGAGCGGCACACCGGCGATGGTGATTACGGCATCGCCCATGGCGGTGAAATCCGACAAGCCGGTGCAGCCAGGCACATGGGTCTGCCGGAAAACCACCTCCTGCTCCTCGCCGTGGACGGCGCGCCATGCGCGGACGCGTCTTTCCAGCGTCCGCCGAACCCCATCGCCCAGTTCAGGATGGCGCCGGATCATCTCCTCGAAGATGGCAACAGAGCGGATGCCCGGGGCTGCCTTCAGCATCGGCATGACCTCGGCTTCGAAAATATCGGCGAGCGGGTCGGGACGGCGGCGGTCCCGCGGCGTTTGCTTCTGAGACGGCAGGCGCGGATCCTTGCCGATGCGATAAGCCGTGGCCGTGCTGATCGACGCCCGCGCCGCCGCGACGGCTGTCGTATTGGTCTTACGGAACTTCATGTAAAGCCTCATCTGGTGATCGGTTATGTGGCGGCCGGGCACAAAGTGATTCCTCCCCAAATCGGAAAAAACCACCGGCATACCCGGTCGGCCGTGATCACCAGACAAACGCACCCAATCGGGACGCGCCGCCGGTTGGCTCGTAACTCCAGTCGGGCTACGCCCTCCCTACGTTACAAGCCAACCGGCATTCTCATCCTGATTGACGCAACACCATCATCCTGATTGTCGCCCTGCAAGCTTCGCGGCATTGGTGATGAAGGTCCTTCTCCCTGAGTGCGACGAACACCCTTCCAGCCCCAGTTCGGCATAGAGGGCATGGAACCAGTTCACGACCGCCTTGGGGTTCATATGCCCATCGCGCTCCGACCTGATCACCGGCCCTTCGAGCATGGTTCTTGTCCCGGCCTCGAACTGCCGCTTCAAGACCTGGAGCGATCTACGAATGTCCTCATGCATGGGAAGCCTTCGGCCTGAGCCGTATTTCGCCACGGCGCTTGGGAGCTCAATAAAGTCGCCGACCGCGCCGTTGCTGTCGGTAATCATAGACCATGTCAGCTGAGCTATTTCACCGGCACGCATGCCAGCTTTCACGCTGAGCAAGATCATCGTCTTGTTCCTCGCCCCGTGGCGGCGCTTGGCAACGAGAGCCAAGGCGCGGCGCACGTCATTGGGACGAAGAACCTTTGCAGGTTTTCCGATCATGACTGTCCTCAAGATGTGGTGATTTGGGGATTGTGTGGGGTGGAGGCGCGATTTGGCCGAATGACCCCAGCAAAGACAGTCTATCGAATCATGGAAACCGTGTCAAGTCATTGAAAAACATCGACATTTTAAGGTCTTTTGCGCGATTTTGCGTCAAGAACGACCCAAACGGTGCGTGGTGGGCATCATACACTGAGAGATGCCCTTCAACACGTGGCGCGCCTCGGATTGAAGCAAGGCGCGATTTTCGGCACCCCAAGCGGCACCCCAAAAACAATGCGTCATCCAAACCTGAAAGGCCAACTGTTCGCATCTTGTTGTATATACTGGAGGAAACTGGTGCTGCCAGGGGGAATCGAACCCACGACCTCTCCCTTACCAAGGGAGTGCTCTACCACTGAGCTACGGCAGCGCCCTGTTTGCGCGAAACGCGGGGCGACACATGCCACAGGTGGCATCGCTTCGCAACCCCGGCGCTTGACGGCTCAGCGCTGGGCGCCGCAAATAGCGCCATGAACGAGCGGAAAAAGACGCAGGAGAAGCGCACGGAGCGACTCGCCAAGGCGCTGAAAGCCAATATGGCCAAGCGCAAGGCGCAGGCCAGGGCCAAGAGCGCCACGGCCCAATCGCCACCGGAAAAGCCGCCCAAGGATTGAGGTTGCCGCAATTGGGCCATCTGTGCTTGTTAGCGCCGCTACGAAGCTAAGGGGGCAAGCGTGATGCCGGCGGGCTCATTCCGCCTGCGGCAATCCGCCTTGAGGGGATCAGACACGACATGGACCGTATCCGAATTCGCGGCGGCAACCGCCTCAATGGCACCATCCAGATATCAGGTGCCAAGAATGCCGCCCTGCCCTTGATGATCGTGTCGCTGCTGACGCCCGAAACCCTGACGCTGTCCAACGTGCCGCGCCTGGCGGATGTCCGGCAATTGCAGCGCATCCTGCAGAACCATGGCGTCGACATCATGGTGGCGGGCAAGCGCCCCGGCCAGAACGGCATGATGGGCGATGTGAAACAGCTCTCCGCCAAGACCATCGCCGATACGCTGGCGCCCTATGAACTGGTGTCCAGGATGCGGGCCAGCTTCTGGGTGCTGGGGCCGCTGCTGGCGCGCTGCGGCGAGGCCAAGGTGTCGCTGCCCGGCGGCTGCGCCATCGGCACCAGGCCTGTCGACATGCATCTCCACGCCATGGAAAAGCTCGGCGCCGAAATCTCGATTGAGGCCGGTTATGTCATCGCCACGGCAAAGCACGGCTTGAAGGGTGCGCATATCAAGTTCGACAAGGTGTCGGTCGGCGCCACGCATGCGGCCTTGATGGCCTCGGTGCTGGCCCGTGGCGACACGATCGTCGAGAATGCGGCGTCCGAACCCGAGATCGGCGATGTCGCGGAATGCCTGGTCAAGATGGGCGCCCATATCGAGGGCATTCATACATCGACACTGAAAATCCGCGGCGTCACCTCGCTGCATGGCGCCGAGCACAGTGTCATCGCCGATCGCATCGAGGCCGGCACCTATGCCATGTGCGCCGCCATGACGGGTGGTGACGTGCTGCTGAAGGATGCCAATGCCAATCATCTGGGTTCGGTCATCGATGTGCTGGCGCGCACTGGTGTTTCGGCCGAGCCTACCAATGAAGGCCTCAAGGTTTATCGCAATGGCCAGACGCTGGTGCCGGTGAAGCTCGACACGGCGCCCTATCCGGGCTTTCCCACCGATTGCCAGGCGCAGTTGATGGCGCTGATGACCAGGGCCAACGGCACCAGCGTCATCCGCGAGACGATTTTCGAAAACCGCTTCATGCATGTGCAGGAGCTGGCCCGCCTCGGCGCCGACATCACGCTGCATGGCGATACGGCGGAAGTACACGGCGTCAAGAAACTCACCGGCGCGCCGGTGATGGCAACCGACCTTCGCGCCTCGGTATCACTAGTCATCGCGGCACTGGCGGCGGAAGGCGAGACGATGATCAACCGCGTCTATCATCTTGACCGCGGCTTCGAGACGCTGGAGGAAAAGCTCCAGGCATGTGGCGCCGATGTCACGCGGATCGCGGGCAACTGAGATGACGCTGCAGCTTGCGGCACTCGATGCCGAAGACCTCGACGTCATTTCGGCCCACATGCAGGATGCGCTACTGCTGGCCGGCGACATGACGTTTAATGTGAAGCGCAAGCAGTTCGCACTGGTCGCCAACCGCTTCGCCTGGGACCGCCAAGAGACCCGTCAGCGCCGCCGCAGCGGCTTGCATTTCGACCGCGTGCTGGCGGTCAAGCATCTCAACATCCGCACGCATGAGAAATATGCCGTGCTGTCGCTGCTGGCCATCGGCTTCGAGGAACAGGATCCGCCATCAGGCTCGATCGTGCTGACCTTTTCGGGCGGCGGCAGCATCCAGCTCGAAGTCGAATGCATCGAGGCGGCGATGAAGGATCTGGGCCCGGCGTGGGAGACAAAGCACACGCCCATTCACGAGTGAAGCGGGCCGATGGCTTGCCGCCGCCGCCCGCTTCCATGTCGTCACTTGGTGGACTATGGCGTCACCTGAAGGATTTGCGCGACCGGCCAATGACTCCGATGCCGGCGAGACCGCTCAGGAAGAGCAGAGCGGATGGCGGCACGGGGATGGGCGTCAGGCTGCCTTCAACCAAAACATCATTGAAGTTGACATTGACGACGAAGCCAAGGCCGGGGCCGCCGGGCGCCAGAAGAATGTTGGGAACCGACGACAGGTCATAGGCCAAGGTCATGAAATTGGTAAAACCGAACGGACCGCCAACTGAGTTGGTTAGCAGTGCCGTCACCTGATTTGGCAATGGATTGAAATCAGCGCCGCCCAGGAAGAGCGCATCGATCACCGTCGATCCAATCCCCGTGTAGCCGGTGACGGCATCCTGATAACCGGTGAGAACACCGTTGACGCCCAGGACAGTGCTGAAGTCATCGGAAAACGAAATTGTCCCGGTGAATACCGCTCCGGAGGCGAAATCAAAATCCGCGCTGGCAACAACGAGTGCCTCGGCGTTCTGGGACAAACCCAGCATCAATGCGCCGAATGTCACCGCCCTTAACAAACCATTTGCCGTTGTGTGCATGGTTTTTTACTCCTTTTCTGCAGCCCTGATTGGTAAGGAATTCTTAGTCTTAAACAACAGTAAATGATTGATATCATTAAGTGATTATTAACTTAATCGGACGGTTTTGAGAGGTGTTTTAATGGCTTTTTAGGGTTTGGTGCCGGGCTCTGGCGGGCAACGGCCACCCATGGCATAGGTTCACGTCATGCCTGATGAGACCATGAACCGCCTGACCGCCATCGAGTTCGACGCCAGCATCGGCCCTGGACCAACACCCGAGGCCGAGCACGAGCGCCGCGTCGCCATCTACGATCTGATTGAAGGCAACAGCTTCACGCTGACCGCCCACCCGATCGGCCCCTACCGGCTCAGGCTGTCGACCGCCGACGGCCGGCTGATTCTTGATGTGATGAATTCGGCCGAAGAACGGCTGTCGCTGATCGGCCTGTCGATGTCGCCGTTCCGCCGCATCGTCAAAGATTATTTCATGATCTGCGAGAACTACTATCAGGCGATCCGCACCGCGACGCCGAGCCAGATCGAGACCATCGACATGGCCAGGCGAGGCCTTCACAACGAAGGCAGCGAGCTACTGCGCGAACGCCTCAACGGCAAGGTGGAGATCGATTTCGATACGGCGCGGCGGCTGTTCACGCTGGTCTCAGTGCTGCACTGGCGGGGATAGCCAAAGCCCATGCCCGCCGACCTGCCGAGCGCCGTTCTGTTCGTCTGTACACAGAACGTCATCCGTTCGGTGATGGCCGAGGCCATCATGAAGCATTTATACGGGCACAAGGTCTATGTGCAGTCGTGCGGGCTGAAGCCCGGAAGGCGCGACGATTTCGTCACGGCGGCGATGGAGGAGATCGGCATCGATGTCGCCAGGCACCGGCCACGCTCGTTCGACGATATCGAGGATGCGAGTTTCGACGTCGCCATCTCGCTGTCTCCGGAAGCGCATCACCGGGCGCTCGAACTCACCCGCACCATGGCGATCGAGGCGGAGTACTGGCCGACCATGGATCCATCGGCCGCCATGGGCAGCCGCGAACAGATCCTAGACAGCTACCGCGACGTGCGCGACATGCTGATGCGCAAGATCAGGCAGCGCTTCGGCAGTGGCGCGGCGCGCGGCGTTTGAGGCAGCAATTGCGAGTAACGCGCGCTTTGCCGTATGAGTGGCCGATGCATTTCACGATGAGTGAGGCGGAAAGCGCCTTGGGCAGACTTCTGGAGGCGCGCGGCGTTACCGAAAACACCGGCATCGCCTGGGCCGCCGCGTGGCTCGAGGCCTGCGGCTATTCCGGCGTCAGGCTGCTCGCCGAAGCGCTGGCCGAAGAGCATAAGCCCATCTCACTGACACGCGATGCGCTGGGCCTCGACTTGCAGAATGTCTCCTGCGCGTTCCTGGCGCCCGCCATCATGCGCGACGTTGCCGCCAGCGGCCGGGTTTACTTACGCAATGTGCGGCACGGCTTGTTCCTGGTGCCCTTTGCGGTCAAGGCCAATATCGGCATCGGCTGCCCTGTCGATCCGGGCTTTGCACTGGGCGGCGAGCGCCACAAGAACCCCTATGGCGAGAAGCTGGCCCTCGCCGAGGCCAATGGCCTCGACATCGACGGCACACTATGGACCAACTTGAAGGACCCAACATGACAGGCCCACTTGCAGGACTTCGTGTCCTCGATCTCACCCGCGTGCTGGCGGGCCCATGGGCCACGCAATTGCTGGCGGATTATGGCGCCGAGGTCATCAAGATCGAAAAGCCCGGCGAAGGCGATGACACGCGCGGCTGGGGTCCGCCCTTCCTCACCAACCCCGATGGCTCACGCGGAGACGCTGCTTACTTTCTCGCCGCCAATCGCGGCAAATCCTCGGTGGCCATCGACATGGCAGCCCCGCAAGGCCAGAAGCTCATCACCGATCTCGCCGCCAGGTCAGACATTGTGATTGAAAATTTCAAGGCCGGAGGCCTCAAGAAATACGGCCTCGACTATGCCAGCCTGAAGGCCATCAACCCGCGCCTCATCTATTGCTCGATCACCGGCTTCGGCCAGACCGGACCCTATGCCCAGCGGGCGGGTTATGATTTCATGATCCAGGCGATGGGCGGGCTGATGGCGGTGACCGGCGAACGCGACGACCGGCCTGGCGGTGGCCCGCAGAAAGTCGGCGTGGCGGTGGCCGATCTGTTCACCGGGCTCTATGCGGTCACAGCAATACTTGCCGCCGTCGTGCATCAGCGGGCCACCGGCCAGGTGCAATATATCGACCTGGCGCTGCTCGATACGCAAGTTGCCATGCTGGCCAATCTCAATTCCAACTATCTGGTGTCAGGCAAGGCGCCAGGCCGGATGGGCAATGCCCACATGAACATTGTGCCCTATCAGACTTTTCAGACGGCAGACGGCTACATGATCATCGCGGTCGGCAACGACCGGCAGTTCCGCGAATTCTGTACCATCATCGACGTTTCGGCACTTCCCGGCGACCAGCGCTTTGCAACGAACCGCGGCCGCGTCGAAAACCGTGAGGTGCTCATCCCGCTGCTGGCCGTTCCGATGCTGGCGCGGACCACCGGCCAGTGGGTGGAAGCCTTCGAGGCGGTGGCGGTGCCCTGTGGCCCCATCCTCGGCATCGATCAGGTGTTCCAGAACGAGCAGGTGCTGGCGCGCGGATTGCAGATCGGCTTGACGCGCGAGGACGGCGTGCAGGTGCCGGGCGTCGCCAATCCCGCGCAATTCTCGGAAACCCCGGTCGAATATGACAAGGCCCCGCCACGGCTCGGCGCCGACACGGTGAAGGTGCTGGCCGAAACCCTGGGTCTCACGCCCCAGGCCATCGCGGACTTACGAAAATCCGGAGCCATCGGCTGACCGCCATTGCGCAATTTCGCCAAATCGGACATCATCTTTTGCCAGGGGGCCTTTTAGGGCCGGGACGAAAAGTTTCCGCCGTGACTTGTGACAAAGAGGAATGAAGCCCAGATGATCAGATCATTCGCCGCCGCCGCCGCCCTGCTGCTCTTGGCCGCGAGCACCGCCATTGCCGCCGAGGCCGTCAATTTCACCATGAAGGCCTCGCAGCCGTCGCTGCGCGACAAGGAGCTAAAGGACAGTTTCACCGTCGGCCTCAATGACGCCAAGGTCGATACGACGCTGAAGATCGTCTGCCAGGGCGCGCAAAGCGGGCTCATTTCCGGCACCAACGAATCCTGTGCTGTCACCGGCAACGGCGCGCTGATCAATCCCTCCAATGGCCAGAAGCTGCAGCGCACGCAATATGCCGGCGGCTGGGTGGTGAAGTCCGACGGCTTCACCGATGGCGCGCAACTCTCGGTCAATTACCTGGCGCTCGGCAAGGTGGCGGCCTCGGGGGCGCGCTTTGCCGGCAGCCTCATGCTGAAGCCGGAAAACCCCTCGACCACCGCCAGCCTGCTGCGCGACTCGATTCTCAAGCGGATCAAGACGACGGAATCGGGCCTCATCGACGAGCGCGTCGATACCGTGCAGTTCAACAATTTCACCGTGCCATCGGCGGGGCTGCCCTCCGACAAGGGCTGCGTGTGGAACGGCGACATGGTCTATTCCTATCAGACCGAGTCGTGGTTCATGGACCTCAAGGCCAAGTGCAGCGGCAAGGAATTTCCGCTGAAGGGCAACATGCCTTTCACCGAGACGCCGAATGTCGGCAACCAGCATCAGTATGACCTGGTGCTGACGCTGCCCGGTGCCGAGGAGGGAACCGACGACGCGCTGTTCTCCCAGCCGACGGGTGATGCCGACCTGTTCGCCGCCGCCGACGGTATCAGCGGTCAGATCGTCATGAAGGAAAGCGCCTTCGTCGATGTCGATGTCGATGGCCAGATGGACAAGGTGGCTTCCGAAATCGACGCGAGTGGAACCCTCACCGGCCAGAATGTCCCGCTCGAAGCGGTGCGCTCGCTGGCCACCATCATCGGCATCCTGTCGCGCACCTTCTTCGGGGCGTAAATTGCACGGCCCTTATTGTCCTCGCCCTCGCAAGAGGGAGAGGAAAGGGGCCCGCCGTGAAGCGGTGGGATAGGTGAGGGACCGAGGGCCACGGCTTAGGCAATACCCGGTGGTCGCTCATCTCCCCCAAACTTCGTTTGGCTCCCCTTCTTCTCCCCCCTCGGGGGAGAAGACGCTTACAGCAGCTGGGCGATCTCGGCGCGGAGTTCCGGAATTCCGGTGGCTTTTTCGCTCGATGTGGCGTGAACCACGGGAAATGCGGCGGGGTGCTTTTTCATGGCCACCTCAACTTTGGCGTGGACCTCGTCGCGTTCGGCCGGCTTGATCTTGTCGATCTTGGTCAAAACGATCTGATAGGTGACGGCGGACTCATCCAAGAGCTCGAACATCTCCTCGTCGGCCTTCAAGATGCCATGGCGCGAATCGATCAGCACGAAGGCCCTGGTCAGGCCGGGCCGTCCGCGCAGGTACCCCCGCAGCACCGATTGCCATTTCTTGACATCGGTCTTCGACGCCTTGGCATAGCCATAGCCCGGCATGTCGACGAGGGTGAGCTGTTCGTTGACATTGAAGAAGTTCAGCTCGCGGGTGCGGCCCGGCGTGTTGGAGGCGCGTGCCAGATCGCGCGTGCCGGTCAGCGCGTTGATGAGCGACGACTTGCCGGCATTGGAGCGCCCGGCGAAGGCAATCTCGATGCCGTGCGACGGCGGCAGCTGCGGCAGTGCCGCCACGCCGAGCAGGAAACGCGACGGGCCGCCGAACAGCCGGCGGCCCGCGTCGATCTGATCGCTGGTGAATTCCGGCATCAACTGCTCGGCTTCTTTTTCAGGAACGGCAGGCTTTCGGCGATGTTGCCGAAGAAGTCGATCTCGACGCCATGGCGCTTCATGATCAGCGACTGCTGCAGGATCGACAGCGTGTTGCTCCACGCCCAATAAATGACGAGACCAACCGGAAAGCTGCCGAGCATGAAGGTGAACATCACCGGCATCCAATTGAACAGGCTGGCCTGAATGGGATCGGGCGGCGTCGGGTTGAGCCGCATCTGCAGCCACATGGTGACGCCCATGACGATCGGCCAGATGCCGATCATGAGAAGATGCGGCGGTGTCCATGGGATGAGGCCGAAGAGCGTGAAGATGCTTGTGGGATCGGGCGCCGAGAGATCGTGAATCCAGCCGAAAAACGGCGCGTGGCGCAGTTCGATCGAGGTCAGGATCACCTTGTAGAGCGAGAAGAACACCGGGATCTGCACGACAACCGGCAGGCAGCCCGACAGCGGCGAGACCTTCTCGCGCTTGTAGAGTTCCATCATCGCCTGCTGCTGCTTCACCTTGTCGTCGGGGAAATCCTTCTTCAGCTTCTCCATCTCGGGCTGAAGTTTTTTCATTTTGCTCATCGAGGCATAGGACTTGTTGGCCAGCGGATAGACCACCGCCTTGACCAGCAGCGTGGCCATCAGGATGGCGACACCGAAATTGCCGACCAGGCCTTTCAGGAAGTCGAGCAGATAGAACATCGGCTTGGTGAGGAAATAGAACCAGCCCCAATCGACCATGTAGTCGAAGCCCTGGATGCCATATTTCACCTTGAGGGCATCGATCGTCTTCACCACCTTGGCACCGGCGAAGACCTGATCGCGATAAGAGGCAGACATTCCCGGCTGGATGATCAGCGGGTCCCTGGCGATATAGTCGGTCTGGTAGCCGTTGCGCCCATTGGTCGTGGCGTCGATGATGCTGGTGGTGACCGGCCTGGTCTGATCCGGAATGAGGACGGCGGCCCAATATTTGTCGGTGAAACCGATCCAGCCGCCGGTGGTGTCGGTCTTGGTGACTTCCTTTTGCCCAAGAACATCGGAGTAATGCACTTCGCGCAGGCCATTGTTCAGCCAGCCCAGCATGCCTTCGAAAAACACCCAGTAACCGGAGATCACCGGCGTGTCCTGGCGTTGGATGCGGCCATAGGGAATGAGCGCCACCGGAGCCGCCGATTTGTTCTCGACCGTCTGGGTGACAGTGAAGACGTATTCGTCGCTGATCTCGATCTTGCGGCTGAAGTTCAGGCCTTCGCCATTGCTCCAGGTCAAGACGACCGGCTTGTCTTCGGACAGCACGGCACCGGCAGGAGCACTCCACAACGCCGTTGCGTCCGGCAGCTTGGCCAGGGTTCCAACAGCACCAACCAGACCCTGTTCGGCGAAGAGCGCGCCAGGCGTGCCATTGGGCGACAGGAAGGTGATGGTCGGGCTCTTGGGGTCGATGGTTTCGCGGTACTTCACGAGGTGCAGGTCATCGAGGCGCGCGCCCAGCAGATTGATCGACCCGGAAAGCGAAGCGGTTTCAATTTTGATTCGGGCGGAGGCTGCGAGCGCTTCATCGCGGGTCACCGGCTTGGTCTCGCCCGTGGTGTCGGGCACCGTGCCACCGGTGGTCACCGGGTTGGTGGTCCCGGTCTCCGTCTGGGTCAGCTTGTCCTGCAGCGGTTTGGCGTAGAAATACTGCCAGCCGAAAATGATGGCCATCGACAGGACGATGGCAAGAATGAAATTCTTGTTGTCGTAATTCATGTGCATCCCTTGTCCGCACCGGCAGTTAAGGTGCGGTGCAGCCGTTTCAAGGCGGAATTGAGATCATTCTCGAGATCGGCGAAGGACCGGCCGGCCGATAGGCCGCGGCCGATAAGCACGTAATCAAAGCCCGGCTTCGCCAAGACCCCAAGCTTGAGGCGGGCAATCTCGCGCAAGCGCCGCTTGATGCGATTGCGTATCACTGCATTGCCGAGCTTCTTGGTGGCTGTGAAGCCGACGCGCGGTGCCTGTTCGTCCTTGCGATCACGCTCCTGAACCACCATGCCCGGCATCGCGGCATAGGCAGCTTTGGCGGCGGCAACGAAATCCTGCCGTCGCTTCAGGCGTTCCATGTGCGAAGGCGTCCGGCGCTCAGGCCGAGAGGCGGCTGCGGCCCTTGGCGCGGCGGCGGGCCAGAACATTGCGGCCGCCAACTGTCGCCATACGGGCGCGGAAACCGTGGCGGCGCTTGCGGACAATTTTGGAGGGCTGATAGGTACGCTTCACGTTTGTCGCTCCGTTCTGTGGCTCAGGGCCAATGTTTTCAACAACATACCCGAAAACCGGGGCATGCCCTGAGAGGATCACTGTGCCGCTTCAGGAATTGGCCGGGGTTATTGAAGGAAAAGCCGCGGAAAGTCAACGCACTGGCTGGCCGCAGTAATCAGCGCTGCGGCAATCACGCCCCACCCACGCCGCCTGAACAGTTCTCACGAGGCGGTGACACCCCCTATCGCAGCGCCGATGGATCGTCCATCTATGAACCCAAGTTCAACGCCTGAAGTTACAAACCATGGATCAGTCCCCGGTCATGACGGAATCCCAAGTCCGTGCCACCAGCAAGCTCCGGCAATGGTTGCCGGCGGCGGTGCTGCTCGGGTTGATTGCCGCTGCCTATGCTCTCGGCCTGCACAAGCATCTTTCGCTTGAGGCACTGGCGCTGAACCGCGATCTGTTACGGCAGTTCGTCGATGCGAACTTACTGGTCGCGGTTCTGCTATTCATGGCCGCCTATATTGCCATCGTCGCCCTGTCGCTTCCGGGTGCGGCGGTGATGAGCATCGCCGGGGGGTTCCTGTTCGGCTGGATCATCAGCGTTCCGGTCAGCATGATGGCGGCGGTGATCGGCGCCACTATCGTCTTCCAGATCGTCAAGACGTCGCTTGGTGCCGCCGTTGCGGCGCGCGCCGGGCCGCTGGTGCAAAAGGTGTCGATTGGATTTTCCGAGAACGCCTTCAGCTTCCTGCTGTTCCTCAGGCTGGCGCCGGTGTTTCCGTTCTTCATGGTCAATGCGGTGGCGGGCCTGTGCCGGGTGCCGTTGCGGACTTTCGTCATCGCCACGGCGATCGGCATCATTCCGGGGGCGCTGGCCTTTGCACTTCTGGGCTCCGGCCTCGATGCGGTAATCGACCGGGCGAAGGCCGATCACGCGGCGTGTGTGGCAACGGGTGCCGCCGATTGCCGGTTTCACTTGGGGCTGAGCGATCTTGTTACGCCGCAACTGCTGCTGGCCTTCGCAGGACTTGGCCTCGTGGCGCTCATTCCGGTGGCACTCAAATATTTCAAACGGCAGCCGGCATGATGGCGCATAACTTTGACATTGCCGTCATCGGTGCCGGATCGGGCGGCTTGACGGTGGCCGCCGCCGCCGCCCAGTTCGGCCAGCGCGTGGTGCTGTTTGAAAAGGGCGAGATGGGCGGCGATTGCCTTAACTACGGCTGCGTGCCGTCGAAGGCCTTGCTCGCCGCCGCCAAGCAGGCGCAGGCGGTCCGTTCGGGTGCTGCCTATGGCATTGCGGCACAGGAACCCCAGGTCGATTTCGCCAAGGTCATGGCGCATGTGCGGCGGGCCATCGCGGCGATTGCGCCCAACGACAGCCAGGAACGCTTCGAGAATCTCGGCGTCACGGTGGTGCGCGCCGAAGCCCGGTTCCGCGATGCCGCGGCAATCGAGGCCGAGGGCTTAAGCTACACGGCACGGCGCATGGTGATTGCCACCGGCTCGCGGGCTGCCTTGCCGCCAGTGCCAGGCCTCGCCGAGGTGCCCTACCTGACCAATGAAAGCATCTTCGAAAATCATGTGCTGCCACAGCACCTGCTGATCATCGGCGGTGGTCCCATCGGCATGGAGATGGCGCAGGCCCACCGCCGGCTGGGTTCAAAGGTTACGGTGATCGAGGCTTTCGATCCGCTGGCCAAGGATGACCCCGAGCTCACGGCAATCGTGCTCGACAAACTCAAGGCCGAGGGCATCATAATTCTCTCGCGGGCAGCGATCACCGGCGTTGCGAAGGTGCCGGATGGTATCACCATCAACCTCAGGGACCATGGCCGCATCACCGGCTCGCATCTGCTGGTGGCCGCCGGGCGCCAGCCCAACATCGAGGGCCTCAACCTCGAGGCGGCGGGCATTGCTTACACGAAGCGCGGCGTCACTGTCGATCCAGGCCTCAAGAGCAGCAATCCGCGCGTCTATGCGGTGGGCGACGTGGCGGGCGGGCTGCAGTTCACCCATGTGGCGGGCTATCACGCGGGTCTCGTCATCCGCAACGCGCTGTTCGGCCTGCCGGTCAAGGCCAACGCGGTGATCCCGTGGGTCACCTATACCGATCCGGAACTGGCCCACGTGGGCTTGACCGAAGCCCAAGCCCGCAAAGATCACGGCGGCACAATAAAAGTCCTGCGCTGGCCCTTCCATGAGAATGACCGGGCCCAGGCCGAAGGCCGGACGGATGGCCTGGTCAAAGTGGTCACCAGCTCCAGGGGCAAAATTCTCGGCGCCTCGATTGTTGGGCCGCAGGCTGGCGAGCTGATCCAGCCCTGGGTTCTGGCCCTCACTCGCGGGCTCAAGATCGGCGCCATGGTGGGACAGGTTCTGCCCTATCCGACGCGGGGCGAGGCAAATCGCCGGGCGGCCATTACCTATTATGCAGAGTATGCATCCAATCCATGGGTGCGCCGCGTTATAGGAGTTATCAAAACCCTGAGACCATGACGGATAGCGGCACACCAGCACGATCTTTGAGTCCGGGCCTTGTTAGAGGGCTTTCCGGCAAAGTGTTGGCCTTGACCATCGTATTCGTCATGCTGGGAGAAATCCTGATTTTTCTTCCGTCGATCGCCAATTTCCGCATTCAGTGGCTGAAAGGCCGGGTGGCCCAAGCCGAGATTGCGGCGCTGGCCGCCGAGGCCGCTCCCGATCAAATCCTGTCCAGCGATCTCAGGAGCGAAATCTTGATGGGGGCCGGTGTGCTGGTGGTGTCGCTGACGCGCGGTGACAAACGCCAGCTCATTCTCCGCAGCGAGGGCGATCACATGATAGATGCCTCTTACGACCTCCGCGGCATCTTGTGGATTCCCTCGATCATGGATGCTTTCGCCACCATGACCCGCTCCGACGCGCGGGTGATCGGCGTCATCGACAAGCCACCCAACATGTCGGGCGACCTGATCGAGATCGCCTTGCTGGAAGAACCGCTGCGCAAGGCCATGTGGGGTTATGGTTTCAACATCCTGGTGCTGTCGGTGATCCTCTCGCTCATCGTTGCCGGACTGGTGTTCGCCGCCCTCAACGTCGTTCTGGTGCGGCCGATGCAGCGGCTGACCCGCAACATGCTCGATTTCCGCCAGAACCCCGAGGACGCCTCACGCATCATCGTGGCAAGCGACCGCAACGACGAGATCGGCATCGCCGAGCGCGAGTTGCACGACATGCAGGCCGACCTCGCAACCATGCTGCAGCAGAAAAGCAGATTGGCTTCGCTGGGGCTTGCTGCTGCGAAGGTCAGCCACGATCTCCGCAACATGCTGTCTTCGGCGCAACTGATTTCCGACCGCTTGACCATGGTTGAAGACCCGACCGTGCAGCGCTTCGCGCCAAAGCTGATTTTCAGCCTCGACCGGGCGATTTCATTCCTGACCGAGACATTGAAATTCGGCCGTGCCCAGGAGGCGCCGCCGATGCGCGAACGCCTGAAGCTGCGCGACGTCGCCGAGGAGGTGATCGATGCCGCTGTCGTGCAGGCGTCGCGCCGCGTGGTGCTGTTCAACAATGTGCCAGCCGGCGTGGTGATCGATGCCGACCACGAGCAGCTGAACCGCATCCTGACCAATCTGCTGCGCAATGCCATCCAGGCGGTTGAGAGCCAGGAGGAGCAGGACGGCGCGGCGCCCGAGGGCCAGGTGGCCATCCGCTCCTGGCGCGAGGGCAGTGTCGTCAAGGTGGAAATCAAGGACAATGGCCCGGGAATCCCCGAGCGGGTGCGGCCGCGGCTTTTCGAGGCGTTTCAGAGTGCGTCCAAATCCGGTGGCGTTGGTTTGGGCCTGGCCATTTGCACCGAACTGGTGCGCGCCCACGGCGGGGAAATCCGCCTTGAGCGCAGTGGCCCCGACGGCACGGCCTTCCATATTTCGATGCCCGACAGCGTGACCGAGCTCAGGGCCGGGCGGCGCGGCGAGCGGCAAAGGTCGGCTGCCAAGCCCTGAATCCGGCTTGTGCCGCATCGGCGCTTGACGGAGATGCCCCAAACAATGTCTATAGCGTTCGCAACCAAACCCCGGTCCGGCGCATTCGCTGGACCTATATACGGAGCAGAAGCCCACTTGAGCATTCCACCACGGAGGCCTACGAACCGCGGAGCCGCCCCCCCGCAAAAGGAAGAAGGACACAGGATCAATCATCGTATCGACGTGCGCGAGGTGCGCCTTATCGATGCCGAGGGTGCAAATGTTGGCGTCGTGCCGATCCGCCAGGCGATGATGATGGCCGAGGAAGCCAATCTCGATCTGGTCGAGATTTCACCCGATGCCAAGCCGCCTGTGTGCAAGATCCTCGATTACGGGAAGTTCAAGTTTCAGGAGCAGAAAAAGGCTGCCGAAGCCCGCAAGAAGCAAAAGGTCATCGAGATCAAGGAGATCAAAATGCGCCCGATGATCGATGACCACGACTACGACGTCAAGATGCGGGCCATCAAGCGGTTCTTCGAAGAGGGCGACAAGGTCAAGATCACCCTGCGCTTCCGGGGCCGTGAAATGGCCCACCAGGAGCTTGGCCAGCAGCTCCTCGACCGGGTGAAGAAGGATACCACCGAAATCGCCAAGGTCGAATCCGAACCGCGCTTCGAAGGCCGGCAGATCGTGATGGTCCTGGCGCCGCGCTAGTTTCTGGCGCTTCGCTGACAAATCGCTGACAGGCCCGTTCACGGACCTGTCAGATGCTTTCAATTAAGACAATTCTGCAAGGATGCGGCTGACCGGTGGTCATGCCGCGTGCTATGTTTGGAGTTGTACGGGTTGCCTGCATGTTGAACCGCCGCGCTTTTCTACTTCTGTTGATGACCAGCCTGGCTGCCGGTATGACCGCGGCGGGGTCGCAGACGGCATTCGCCAAGGACAGCGGCAAAGGCGGCGGCGGAGATAATGACGGCGGTGGCGGCGATGACGGTGGCGGTGGCGACAATGACGGCGGTGGCGGCGATGACGATGACAACGACAACAGCGGCCCCGGCGGTGGAGACGACGGCAAGGATGACGGCAATAAAGACGACAGCAAGGGCGAAGACGGCAAGGGCGATGACGGCAAGGACAAAGACAAGATCAGGGCGGCGGTCAAGCGCGGCGAAGCTGAGTCGCTGGGGAGCATCCTGCCGGCCGTGCGGCGCCAATATCCCGGCAAGGTCGTCCGCATTCAGCTGGCCGGCAAGGGCAGCCGCCTCACCTATCGCATCCGGCTGATCATTCGCAAAAATCAGCTGATCGAAGTCCGTGTCAACGCGCGGAGCGGGAAAATAATGGGTGTCTACAACCTCTGATGCGCATCCTGATGGTCGAGGATGAGGCGCGGATTGCTCAGGATCTGGCAGAAGCCATCAACAGCGGCGGCTATGTCGCCGAAGTCGCATTGGATGGTGAAGATGCCTGGTTTCGCGGCGGCACCGAGAATTATTCCGCCATCATTCT
>JANPCS010000053.1:0-1938 GCA_031431065.1 Hyphomicrobiales bacterium
TCACGAACTACGTGATGATCGAGCTGGGCCAGCCCTGCGCTGAGCGGCTGGCCTTGGGCCTTGTCGATGATCTCGGCGCTCCGGCCCGCGCCCGCTGGCCCCTGGATCACACGCAGGCGGCGGTCTATGGGGCGGGCAAGCTCGGTCCCAAGGCATGACCGGGTGCATCTGCGTGATTGGCGGAGGTGCCTGGGGCGGTGCCCTGGCGCACGTTGCGAAGACCGCAGGACATGGCGTGACGGTGTGGTCGCGGCGTACACCCGAAAGTACCGCGGTCGCGTCTGCGGATGCCCTGATTGTCGCGGTTCCCGCCCAGGCGGTTCGCGAGGCGCTGACCGCCATTGCGCCACATGTGAAGCCGGCGGCTGCGATCATCATCGGCGCCAAGGGCATCGAGCAGGGGACCGGGTTTCTCATGAACCGGGTGGTGTGCGAAGTCATTCCGGGCGCTGAGCCGTTGGTACTCTCAGGCCCGAGTTTTGCTGCCGATGTGCTGGCGGGTAAGCCCACTGCCGTGGTCATCGCCGGACCGACGGTGGCTGGGGCGGCGGAATGGGCCAGAGCATTGTCGCTTCCGCAGTTCCGCATCTACGCTACCGACGACGTTGTGGGCGTAGAAATCGGCGGTGCATTGAAGAATGTGCTGGCTATCGCCTGCGGCATTGGCGATGGCCAGGGCCTTGGCGACAGCGCCCGGGCCGCCCTTACCACGCGCGGCTTTGCCGAGTTGACCCGCTTCGGCCGCAAGCTTGGCGCGAGGCCCGATACCTTGATGGGCCTCTCGGGGTTAGGCGATTTGCTGCTGACCTGCTCCAGTAGGCAATCGCGCAACTATGCTTTCGGCCATGCCCTTGGCAGCGGAAAAAGCGTGGCGGAAGCGCTGGCACTTTCCACCGGTGTGGTCGAGGGCGCGTTCACCGTCAGGATCGCGCAAACGCTGGCCCGCCGGCATGATGCCGATATGCCGATTGTCGCTGCGGTCAATGCCATTGTTGACGAGGGAGCTTCGCCCGAGGCGGAGATTGAGCGGCTCCTGGCGCGGCCTTTGAAGTCCGAATTCAATTGAAGGAAAACCGCGATGGCGAGTTACTGGCTGTTCAAATCCGAGCCCGAAGTCTGGTCCTGGGACAAGCAGAAGGCCAAGGGCCAGGCTGGCGAGGAGTGGACCGGCATCCGCAATTATCAGGCGCGCAACAACATGCGCCTGATGCAGCTCGGTGACCGGGGCTTCTTTTATCATTCCAACGATGGCCGGGCGATTGTCGGCATCGTCGAGATTTGCAAGCTCATTCACAAGGATTCGACCGCCAGGGAAGACGCGTGGGAATGCGTCGATATCCGTGGCCTGGCCGATGTGCCGAAGCCCGTGACGCTCGATCAGATCAAGGTCGATCCGAAGCTCAAGGACATGGTGCTGGTCAAGAACTCCAGGCTTTCGGTGCAGCCGGTGAGCGAGCCGGAATGGCAGCACATCTGCAAGCTGGGCGGCGTGAAGCTCTGACACCGTCCGAATTCATCCGCGCCAATACCTCGATCATGACACCGCCGCTGGTGCCGGAGGTGAAGCTGCATCTGGCCCATGAGGCGGTGCCGCTGTGGCAGAAAACCGAGGAGGAACTGGGCAAAATGGGGTTGCCGCCGCCGTTCTGGGCCTTTGCCTGGGCGGGTGGCCAGGCCCTGGCGCGTTATGTGCTCGATCATCCCGTACTAGTACATGCGAAGCGCGTTGTCGATCTTGCCTCGGGCTCGGGGCTTGTTGGCATTACCGCGATGCAGGCCGGGGCGGCGAGTGTGCTGGCAGGCGATATCGATGGGTTCGCGGTGGCGGCGATCGGGTTGAATGCTGGATTGAATCTATTCCCTCCCCCTTGTGGCTAAGGGATTCACACATCTTACCCGCATTTCGCGATTTTCCAGCCTTCATGTCTGGCCTGCAGT
>JANPCS010000054.1:0-2975 GCA_031431065.1 Hyphomicrobiales bacterium
CATTCCGGCGAGTTTCAAGGAGACCATGGCGCTGGGCTGCAACGTCGTGTCGCTGGGCAATGACCGCGTGCTCTCCACCACGGCGGCCAAGGACCTCAACAAGAACATGCGCGCCGCCGGTTTTACTGTTTATGACCCCGATATGACGATGTTCCTGCAAGCCGGCGGCGGCGTTCACTGCATGTGCCAACCGTTGAGGCGCGAGGCGGCGTGAACTCAAACTGAGTGGTGGATAACTCAAGGGAGGACGGGCGATGGCACTGGCAGTCATAGGTTCGGGATTTGGCCGAACCGGCACGTAGTCACTCAAGGAGGCGCTCGAAACCATCGGTTTCGCGCCATGCCATCACATGCACGAGATCGTCGAGCACCCCGAGCAGGTTGCACACTGGCAGCCGGTTGCGGCCGGCACGCCGGTCGATTGGAACGATGTCTTTTCCGGCTATCGGTCACAGGTCGACTGGCCCGGCGCGCATGTCTGGCGCGAATTGTCCGTTGCCTTTCCGGAGGCCAAGGTGGTGCACACGCAGCGCGACCCTGAAGTGTGGTGGAACAGTTATTCGAAGACCATCGGCAAGCTGATAAGCAAATACACGCAGCTTCCAATACCGCCGCACATCAGTGCCATATTGGAGGCGTGGAACAGGATGGTTGGCGACAAGGTCTTTAGCGGCAAGCCCGCCGACCGGGAAACGTGCATCGCCGCTTTCAAGCGCAACAACCAACTGGTGCGCGACACGATTCCTGCCAGCCGGCTTCTGGTGTTCGATGTGGCAGAGGGCTGGGAACCGCTATGCCGGTTTTTGAATGTGCCGGTGCCATCAACGGCCTTCCCGCACCACAACCTCCGCGCCGATTTCTGGGAGGTCCTCGGCGGCGAACCTGCGTAATGTGACAGTTGCCCGCATTATACGCGCGCACTGGCGGTGACGCTGACATCTGTGTAAACGCCGCCCATGACAAACATCAAAATCATCGGTGCCGGCCCCGCAGGCCTCATGGCGGCGGAGGTGCTGGTGCAAGGCGGTGCCGCGGTCACCATCCACGATCATATGCCAGCCCCTGCCCGCAAGTTCCTGCTGGCGGGCCGCGGCGGGTTGAACCTCACGCATTCGGAGCCGCTCGACGCAATGCTCGAACGTTATGGCGAGGCCAAGGCCTTTCTCGAACCCGCCATCCGCGCCTTTCCGCCCGAGGCATTGATCGCCTGGGCCAATGGGCTTGGCATCGAGACCTTCGTCGGCTCATCGGGCCGCGTTTTCCCAAAGCAGATGAAGGCCTCGCCGCTGCTCCGCGCCTGGCTCAAGCGGCTCGATGGGCTTGGCGTCAAGCTCGTCACCCGCTCGCGCTGGGAGGGATTCGACGGCACGCCCACCATTCTCGCCCTTGGAGGTGCTTCGTGGCCGCATCTGGGATCGGATGCAAAGTGGGTGCCGGTGCTGGAAGCCCAAGGCATTCGCGTCAATGCTTTCAAGCCCGCCAACAGCCGCTTTCTCGTCGAGTGGTCGAAAATCTTCCGCGACAAGTTTGCCGGAACGCCGGTCAAGAACGTCGGGCTCACCTATGCCGGGCACCGGGTGCGTGGCGAATTGATGATCAGCCAGGAGGGCATCGAGGGCGGCGCCATCTATGCGCTGTCGAAGGGACTGCGCGAGAAGCCGGGCAACCCGGTGATCATCGATTTCCGTCCCGATCTCACGGTGGAAGTTCTGGCCCAGCGCCTGACGCGCCCGCGCGGAAAAGACTCGCAGTCGAATTACCTGCGCAAAATTGCGGGCCTTTCACCCGTCGCCATCAACCTGCTGCGCGAAACGGGAACGGCCGCCGATGCGGCCGGCATCAAGGCCATGCCGCTCAAGCTGCTGCGGCCCGCCGGTATCACGCGGGCCATTTCATCGGCAGGCGGCATCGACCACGCCGAACTGGACGAGCATTTCCAGCTGAAGAAAATCCCCGGCTGCTATGCCGTTGGCGAGATGCTGGACTGGGAGGCGCCCACCGGCGGCTATCTGCTGCAAGCCTGTTTTTCCACTGCGGTGGCCGCAGCGCGCGACTGCCTGAAACATTGCTCATAAATGTTGGGCGCGCGCCAGACGCCGAACAAACCCGCGGCCTCCGAGGCTCACCAATGCCAAAGACTGTCCGGATAGCTTCTCCAAAAAGATCGACGGCCGCGCATGCGCAAGCCCAGGAATTTTCTCCCTGGGCTTGCAGTCTCGTTATGCGGAGGTGGAGTCCCGTTTGCGGCGGCGGGCGAGGACGACCATTCCCGCCAGACCACTCATCAGCAGCGCCAAGGCCGGTGGCACAGGCACTTCCGAAACGTCAACTGAGTTTGACGAAACTTGCAGCTGTATGCCCGGAGCACTCTTGCGGCGCGAAGTCGGATCGCCGAAAATGATCTTCAGAATGCCCACTTCTCCCGCCTCCAAGATCTTCGATATTTCGAAGACGCCAAGAACGCCCTGGGCGATATGAACCGACTCGCCTCCGACCCACCTGGCCGTTACGCCATTCTTGAATTTGCCGCCAAACCCTTGCAAAACTGTGCCGAGAGACACGGCGACATCCTGAGTGCCGGCAGTTGTATTCTCGAAGCCGAACACCGCTCTGCCGGCTTCGTCGCGGGTTTTGAAAGCGGCACCCCAGAAATACGGACCTGCCTGAAGGTCGTAGTCCGCAGAATCGGCAACGCCATTGCTGAGCACGGCGTCTTCGATGGAGTTGGCTGGGTTAAGCGTCACTGCATTTGCAGTGGATACCGCTCCGAAGGCCAATGCAATCCCGAATACCGGGCCAGAAAGCAGTTTTGCAGTCGTCATTGATAAGCTCCTGTGAAAACGTTTGATGTCGCATCGGCTGGACAACGCGGTGCGGGCCGGAAGGTTCCAATTTAAGGAAAAATGCAATTAAACGTCCGGCGCGATTGACTTATACGGAAGTTATTGGCGCACGGGAGCCGCGGGATCACGTGG
>JANPCS010000055.1:0-16561 GCA_031431065.1 Hyphomicrobiales bacterium
GTTGTGGGGGCACCGGAATGCGGTTTTGGAAGCGCGAATCCCAATTTCGGGATGAGCAGCAAGGACAATTTGCTTTGAACACCAGCAAGGGGCGAGGGATCAGGCCTGTTGTGCGGCAATGGCTTGCGCTCATGCAGAGACACCACAATTTCCAGCAGCTCTTGTGTGTTGAGGACATCATAATCCAGATCGATATCGCCTGGCACTTTGGCGGGAGAGGCGCCTTCCGGCACGACCGAGATGGCGCCAGCGCAATCCTTGCCGAGGTGATAGAGGAGGCCTGCGATATCGCTTCGCGCGATGCTATATTGGTCCATGACCGAGCGCAGTGGTGCATCGCGCTCTTGTAGGAGATTGTCAAAAAACGCCCGCGATGCCGCATCCGTTGCGGGCGCTTGGGTTAAGGGTAACGAAAGCGATATGGGAATTGTTTGTCCGGAAATCAGATATTCTGGAGTGTAGATGAAGATTGTATTGCCAGTAGATGTTCTCACCAATTTGCCAATGGGCGTGGAAAACCCATCGAGAAAGACGTCGAGCAGAAGTTCACTCATCGCCGTTGAGCGAGAAGATCGATACCCGCGGCACTAGCAACTTGAATAACCTTGCCGAATTCTAGCCTGGGCTTGCCGCTTTCACACTCCGATACAAAGCGTCTGCCAACGCCCGCAGCATCTGCAAACTGCTGCTGCGTCATTCCCATGGCTTTGCGCGCTTCACGCAAGACCACGCCAAAATCGGCGGGTGTGAGGATGGCTCTTCCGCGAGGCTTGTTTGTTGCGAGGTAAGTTGCTGGCTGCATATCGGAACGGATATGATCAGGAGTGAATGCCTTTGCTGCATTTGACATTGACGCTTGGATTGTTTGTCCGGCGATATCGAGACTATAAGCTCCTGGAGAATTATTCCGTAAGCCGTCCAATGCCTTTGCCGCCCTGGTTATACTTTCGAGCACCGATGGATTTGACTTCATCCGCGCGGCGGCCTTCAGCGCTTCATTAAACCTGTTAATTCCCGATACGTTAAACCGCAGGGCGTCGAAGGTCTTCTTGGCTTTTGCAAGTTCATTCAAACTAGACTGTACAACCCTGATTTGATCGTCCGATTCAGTTTCAGGCGCAACACTTTGGGCCTCTTGATCCTTTGCGTCCCGCGGATGGACGATGGGCTGTTTTGGAATTTCACTCATTTGACGCTCCTGAACGGCAACATAACGCCAAATTCGGGGGATTTCAAGAGATATGTACCTGATCGGTATCATTTTTAAATTGTTAAAGATCCCGAACGGTGGCAATTCAAGGCAGAGATACCAACTTTGTCAGTTGAGTTCCCGATCGGGAGCGATTAACTCACATTGTTCGGCAATTGCTCCTCGCGTTGCGCGATGAAATCCCTGAGGCCCTCGGCGATGCCTTCATCGAGCTTTGGTTCCTCGTAAGCGGCGAGCATGGCGCGGGCTTTGTCGCGGCCACGGGTGTCGTGGTCCTTGGCACCTTCGGCCGACCATTGTTCGTAGGAATTGAAATCCATGATCGAGGGGATGAAGAAAGCCTTCTCGAAATGATCGAGCGTGTGTTGCGTACCGAGGAAATGCCCGGCCGGGCCCACCTCGCGCACCGCCGCCATCGCTTTCTTGAAATCGGCAAACGACAAGCCGCCGGCATATTTATACCAGCCGACCAATTGTTCGGCATCGGTGACGAACTTGGAATAGCCGCAGCACAAGCCTGCCTCGAGCCAGCCCGCCACATGCCAGATGTAGTTGGCGCCGGAAAGGATCGCCGCATGCATCAGCATGTTGGATTCATAACCCGCCTGGGCATCGTTGAGTTTCGAGCCGACGTGGAATCCGGACGTGCGCCACGGCAGTTTGTATTTCCGGGCGAGCGCTCCCATCAGATACATCATCTGGGCTGCTTCCGGCGTGCCGCCCATCGGCGCTCCGGTCTTCATGTCGACGGTCACCATGAACTGGCCATAGATCTGCGGTGAACCCGGGCGGATCAACTGCGTGAAGGCAACACCGGCCAGCGCCTCGGCATTGACCTGCGCCACGGCACCCACCGCCGATGCACTCGTCGAGGCGCCGCACAGTGCGAAGGGTGCGAGGATCAGCGGCTGATTGTGGCGCGAATAGACCTTCATCGCATCGAGCATGGTGGCATCCCACACCAGCGGCGAATTACAATTGGTGATCGACACCACAACGGTGTTGTCCTTCACATAATTCTCGCCGAACACGATGCCGGCCATCTTCATCACATCCTCGGCCCGTTCCTTCGAGGTGACGATGCCCATGAACGGCTTGTCGGAATATTTCAGCGCCGAGTGGATGATGTGCAGATGCCGCTTCGGCACCGGAATTTCCATCGGCTCGCAGATGATCGAGCTTGAGGAATGCAAAGCCGGCGACATGTAGGCGAGCTTGTGCAGGTTGTTGAGGTCTTCAAGCGAGCCGTAGCGCCTCCTGTTGTCGAGATCGCGGACGTAAGGTGCCCCATACATCGGCACGAACACCGTGTTCTTGCCGCCCACCTTCACGGTGCGCTCCGGGTTGCGGGCGTTCAACGTGAATTCCGGCGGCACCTTGGCGATGAGGTCCATCAGCAAGCCACGATCGATCCTGACGCGCGTGCCGATGACATCGGCACCTGCCGCCCTCCACATCGAGATCGCCTCGTCGTCGCGGAACTCGCAGCCAACCTCCTCGAGAATCTTGAGCGATTCCTCGTGGATCAGTTCAACCGCCTCGTCCGGCACCATCTGATAGACCGGAATCTCGCGCACCAATGTGGGGAAGGATGCCGTGGGCACCGCCCGCAAGGCCCGGCGCCCGTCGCGACCCCCGGCCCGGCGCGCCGTGGGGGCATTGTGAGCCAGGCTCGGGACAATCTCCGTCATCGGTTAATCTCCGCTGTTACCGCTGCCATTTCAGCGCCTCTGAAAAGAATGTTTCAAGCGAAGACTTCACGACGATTGAAAAACATCACGCGAAGCAGCAGGTTACAGCAGCCCTTCCAGCACCCGGCCGGTAAAAGCCGAGAGCCCTCAGTTGACCTCCTGTGCAGATCGTTACAGTATGCAACTGGGGAGAGGGATTCGGCGCAGGGGGGGGATTCCGGCGCCAGCTCCAATTCAGGCAATGACATGACGTCCGGTTTCCCCGGGACGCAGGGAGGTGCCATTCAATGGCCGATCATATGACCGAGGACGAAAAAGTCCTCCACAACATGGGCTATGCCCAGGAACTGACCCGGCGCATGGGGCCATTCCAGAATTTCGCGATTTCCTTTGCCATCATCTGCATCGTCGCCGGCGGCATCACCGCCTTCCCGATTGCGATGTCATCGGGTGGCGGCTTCTCGGTCTCCATCGGCTGGGTCGTCGGCGGCATCTTCGCGCTCGTCGTCGCTGCTTCGGTGGGCCAGATCGCCTCGGCCTATCCAACCGCCGGCGGTCTCTATCACTGGGCCTCGATCTTGGGCGGCCGCGGCTGGGGCTGGCTCTGCGCCTGGATCAACATGGTCGGTCTGATCTTCGTCGTCGCCTCGGTGAACTTCGGCGTTTACCTTCTGATGAAGGATCTTCTGCTGACCGGTGTGCTCGGCGTCGATACATCGGGCTGGACCGCCATTCACGCCAGCATCTTCGTCACCATCTTCGCGGTGACGCAGGCGCTGTTCAACCACTTCGGCATCAAGGTGACGACGATGCTGACGGATTTCTCCGGCTATCTCATCTTCGCCGTCGCCATCGTGCTGACGCTGTCGATGCTGATCTGGGGCGCCAGCTTCGATCTTTCGCGGCTTACCACCTTCGTCAACAACACCGGCGAAATCGGTGGTTCGGTGGTGCCGGAGCCGCGCACCATGCTGGTCGCCTTCCTCATCGGCCTGCTTTATCCGCTCTATACGATCACCGGTTTCGACGCCTCGGCGCATACCTCGGAAGAAACCAAGAATGCCCGGGTGGCAGTACCCAAGGGGATGCTGCATTCGGTGTTCTGGTCGCTGCTCTTCGGCTTCTTCCTCGCCTCGTCCTTCGTGCTGGCGATGCCCGATACGGCACTGGGCGCCAAGGACGGCTTCAACTCGTTCTTCAACCTCTATAACAATCTGCCGATGCCGTTCATTCTCAAGGTGCTGCTGGCCATTGGCATCGTCGTGGCCAACTATATCTGCGCGCTCGCCGGCATGACGTCGACGTCGCGCATGATCTACGCCTTTGCCCGCGACGGCGGACTGCCCGCCTCAAAGGCATTGTCGACCATCCACCCGGTCCACCGCACACCGGTGAACGCCATCTGGCTCACCGCCGCGTTGTCGGCTTTCGCCTGCTACTACGCGCCCTTCATGTTCGCCCTGGCGGCCGGTTGCGCGCTGTTCCTCTACATTTCCTATGCCATGCCGGTTGCGGCCGGCCTCTTGGCGGAAGGCAACAAATGGACAGAGTTCGGACCCTTCCGCCTCGGCGTCTGGTCCAAACCCCTTGCCATCATCACCATCATCGGCGTGGTCATCCTCGCCTATGCCGGCACACAGCCGCCTTTCAACCCGATCATCCTGCCGCTGTTTCCTGATCTGGTGTTCCCGCTGAACCAGTTGACCAATCCGCTGATCTTCCTGGCGGTTGCTCTGGCTCTCGGCTGGTTCCTCAGTGAGCGCAAGCGCTTCGCGGGGCCGCCGATCGGCGATGAAATCAAGAAGCGCCAGGCTGCGATTGCCGCTCAAGAAAAGGCACTCGCCGCCGCCGCTGGCCGATAGGCAAAGGCGCAAGGAATTGGGGCGGCCGCGGTGGCCGCCCTTTTTCATGCGGCCTGGGCCTGCCGTTCAACCAGGCGGCCGGACGCCACAACCAATCCCTCGGCGCCATCGAGGGCGCCGGGGATGAGTTCGAGGCCGAGGAAGCGATTGCGGTCGATGGGTCCCGGCAGATGCAAGTCCACGACCGGGCCGTGGGCGAAGCCGAAGCGCGCATAGTAGGGCGCATCACCGACCAGGATCACCGCCGCATGGCCTTTGACGCGGGCCTCGTTCAACGCCCGCTCCATGAGTGCGGCACCGATACCCTTGCGTTGATGCTTGCCATCGACGGCTACCGGCCCCAGCAACAACGCCGGCCCGGCTGAACCGGCGATGACATCCCACAAGCGGATGGTGCCGATCAGACGGCCCCTGGCATCGACAGCCGAAAACGCAAGGCCGTCCGATGCAATGCGGCCCTCGCGCAGCAGCTCTGACGTCTTGGCGCGGCGGCGCTTGCCGAAAGCACGGTCGAGCAAGGCCTCGCGGGCCGGAAAGTCGGCGATGATTTCGTGGCGGATGGTGACCATGAAAGTCTCCAAGACACATATTGCTTTTAGCCCCTCCCCCCGTGGGGGTGAGCCCTTGCGAACGCCGCGAAGCGGCCGGTCGGGTTGGGGTGGGGGGTGGCTGGCAGCGGGACTCGCGGACCCCCACCCCTGCCCCTCCCCACAAGGGGGAGGGAAGAAGAGTAGGGAGGGTCGGCGATGTCAGATCACATACGCCTTGAGCGGCGCGAAGCCGTTGAAGGCGACGGCTGCATAAGTTGTCGTGTAGGCGCCGGTGGATTCGATCAGCACCTCGTCGCCGACGCGCAATGTCAACGGCAGGTCGTACGGCGTCTTCTCGTAGAGCACGTCAGCCGAATCGCACGTCGGTCCGGCGATGACGCATGGGCCCTTGGCATCGCCATCCTTGGCGGTCACCAGCGGATAGCGGATCGCCTCGTCCATGGTCTCGGCCAGGCCGCCGAACTTGCCGATGTCGAGATAGATCCAGCGATGGTTGTCATTGGCATGCTTCTTCGAGATCAGGACGACTTCGGCCTTCACGACACCCGCATTGCCGACCATGCCGCGGCCCGGCTCGATGATGGTTTCGGGGATGGCATTGCCGAAATGCCTGGCCAGCGAGTCATGGATGGCATTGGCATAGGCACCGGTGGCCGGCACCTGCTTCAGGTACCTGGTCGGAAAGCCGCCACCGAGGTTCACCATCTGCAGCGTGATGCCGCGCGCCTGCATGGCGTCGAAGATCGCCTTTGACTCAGCCAGTGCCGAATCCCAGGCTTCAAGCCGTGTCTGCTGCGAACCGACATGGAAGGAGATGCCATGGGCCTCGAGGCCAAGCGCATGGGCGCGCATCAGCACGTCGACCGCCATCGAGGGCTCGCAGCCGAACTTGCGCGACAGCGGCCATTCAGCACCTGCCCCATCGGTGAGGATGCGGCAGAACACCTTCGCACCCGGCGCGGCGCGCGCCACCTTCTCGACTTCCTCATCGGAGTCGACGGCGTAAAGCTGAACGCCCAGCTGATAGGCCCGCGCAATGTCGCGCTCCTTCTTGATGGTGTTGCCAAAGGAAATGCGCCCGGGCGTCGCACCGGCGGCCAGCGCCATTTCGACTTCCGCCACCGAGGCGGTGTCGAAGCACGAGCCCATATCGGCCAGCAGCTTCAGCACTTCCGGCGCCGGATTGGCCTTCACCGCGTAGAAAATGCGGGTATCGGGCATGGCGCGGGTGAAGGCGCGGTAATTATCGGCAATGACGTCGAGATCGACGACGAGGCACGGGCCTTCGGGACGCCGGTCACGCAGGAAGTCGAGAATGCGGGCGGTGGCAGCCATCTGAGGTATCTCCCGAATCAAAGCTAATCGTTGCCGGAGTCAGTGTGATGACGCGCCCACGCGATGGAGACGTGGCAACGCAATCCTGGGAACTGACGTTTTCGCCTTGGTTTGACTGGGTTACCCAATCGCACATGGGGCAATGATAGTGGTGCCTCTCAGTAACCCCGGCCTTTGGAGGAGCCGGCAGAGACTAAAAAGCCCGCACCGTCGTTGCTTTGGGGAAATCCTTGGGGCACGTGCGATCTTGGGCAGGCGCGATATGATGTATTCGTGTGCCGCAATCAAGAAAAAATATGGGTCACGCCAAAGTTTCTTATGAACAGGCTTTAAGAATTGTTTCCACCGAAGCTGCGCCAGCCGGACATAAGCCGGGTAACGGTGGTGACGGCGCAGAGCCCGGCATAGACATAGGCGATGCCCGGGAAGTGCTGCGGCCAGATGCACATCGCCAGGAAGCAGGCGATGGTCTCCGTCCCCTCGGTCAGGCCGCCGAGATAATAGAAGGATTTCGCCGGATAGACGGTGCTCTTGAGGCCGCGCTTTTCGGCGATGACGGCGAAGGCCAGAAAGCTGGTGCCGGTGCCGAGGAAGGCCGCCAGCAACACGGCTCCGGCCAATGCATTCTCAGGCGGCGCGGCCACCGCGAACCCCAGCGGAATGGCCGCGTAGAACAGGAAATCGAGCGCGATATCGAGGAAGGCGCCGCGCCCGGTGGCGCCCGAACGCCGCGCCAAGGCCCCATCGATGCCATCGAGCGCCCGGTTGATCAGCAGCGGCACAATGGCCACGCCGGGAAGCCCAAGGCCGATCAGCAGCGCCGCCAGCATGCCGAAGCCGAAACCGGTGAGCGTCGCCCAATCAGCGGTGACGCCACGCCTCGCCAATTGCCCGGCGGCGCTGTCGATCAGCGGCTTCAGGATGGCGAGAGCATAGCGGTCAATCATCCGTCACCTCGCCGTTGCGCAGGGCCAGTACCTTGCCGCCCGGCGGTGCATCGGTGCGGTCATGGGTGACCATCAGGCAGGGAATGTTCCGCTCCTTCAAATGCGCAAATACGAAATGGCGAATCGCCGCGCGCAGTTCGGCGTCAAGTTTGTTGAAGGGCTCATCAAGCAGCATGGCCTTGGGTTCGGCAACCAGGGCTCGCATCAGCGCCACGCGGGCCCGTTGCCCACCCGACAGCGTATGCGGCGGACGATCGGCGAAACCGGCGAGATCGGCCGCAGCGAGTGCGGTCTGCACCTTGGCCAGCCGCTCAGGCCTGCTGCCACGCCGCATGCCGAAAGCCAAGTTTTCAGCCACCGTCAGATGCGGGAACAGCAGGTCGTCCTGGAACAGCCGTCCAATGCGGCGGGCTTCGGGTGGCTGCCTTGAGAGGTCATCACCATCGAGAGTGACACTGCCGGTCACTGCAAATGGGGCTTCGAGATCGCCTGCTACCAGCGACAGAAGAGCGGATTTTCCCGCCCCGCTGGGTCCCATCAGGGTCACCACTTCGCCAGCCGCGATCTGCAGGTTGAAGGGCCGGATGAGAACAGCACCGTTGAGAGTGATGCCAACGTGATCGAGCCCTAGCGCCATCGCCGTCTCCCGGCGATGGCGGCAATGGCGAAGGCCAGAAGCGGCGGCAGCGCCAAAGCCAGCGCGTATGCCGCGCTGAGCGAGCGGTTGCCGCCTGAAGCCAGGGTTACAGCGTCGATCGGCAATGTCGCGAAGCGCCCGGCTGCCGCCAGTTGCGCCGATACGAACTGCACCATGCTGACCGAGAAGCCGACAGCTGCCGCCGTCAGGATCGGGCCCTTCAGCAGCGGCAGTTTGATCCGCCACCAGCGCTGCAAGCCCGGAGCGGATAACGACCGCGCCACCGCCATGTAGCGTGGATCGAGCCCGCGATACGGTGCCGCCAGCACCACCATCACATAGGCCAGCACTGGCGCCAGATGAACCAGGAACAAGCCCGCCAAGCTGCCGGTGAGCCCCAGCGGCAAAAGCAACTGGTACTGCCCGGCCGCAACCGCCAGCGGCGGCAGCGCCAGCGACAGCACCGCCAATCCAAGCAGCCAGCGATCCGATTTCGCGGTTTGAGTCTCGAGCCACAGGATGGCAATCACCAGCGCCGTTATCGCGGAAGCCAGGCCAAGGCCGAGGCTGAGCCAAAGTGCTGACGATGACAAGGCGAGCGTGGCCCACGGTTGAGCTGAAAACATCGATGGCCACAGATCCGGATAGGGCCATCGCGGTGCAACCGAAAACGCCGCGAGTAGCAGCAGCGCCGCGATGAACATCATCGCAATCAAACTTACAACAACCAATGCTAAACCAACCGGCGTCACCAGACGCGAGGGTCCCGCACTCAACCACGGCCTTGTCAACCTGCTGGCAGCTTGCACGCATAAGACTGCAATCGCCGCTGTGGCGATCACCGCCAGCGTCAGAAACATCGCCCCCGCCAATCCACGGGCATTGAGATCGGGCTCACCGGCGTTGAGGTCGTGCCAGACCACGACGCCAAGCGTTGGCGGCTGTGTCGGTCCGATGACCAGCGCCATGTCAACGACAGTCGCGCCATAGCTGAAAACGATCACCAGCGGCCACAGCAGCTTGGCCATGATCTGCGGCTGCACCACGCGAAGCCAGATCGATCCTTTGCCGTGGCCAAGACTCAGCGCCACCCGCCGCTGCCCATCAAGATTGGCGGCCAAGCTGCCTTCAGCCAACGCGCTCCAGATCATCGCCAGCAGGAAAGGCACCTCCTTCAGTGCCAATGCCAGAAGAAGCGCGATGCCCCACGGGTCCTGCGTGGTGAGCCACGAGGGCGGTGTATCGCCGCCGACCAAAATCCGGGCCAGAATGCCGCTGGGCATGATGAGAAATCCGAAACCGGTGGCAAAGGCCAGATGCGGCAGCGCCATTCCCGCCGCCGCCAAAGCCTGCAACCGGGGCCACAGCGGTGAGGCATAAAAACCCGCCGCGATGATCAGTACACAGAGCAATGCCAACGCCGTTGCGGCAAGCCCGGTCGCCAGCGACAGCGCCAGTGCCGGCCACACTTGCGGGTGCGCCTTGAGGGCCGCCCACGCTGCAGCGTCAAAGCCTGACAGCAGCACCATCGCCAGGCTGGCGATCAGCGGCAGGGCCCAAAGCGCGAGGATTGGCAGAGCGCCGAGTGCCGTCTTCATGCACCCTCCCTCAAACGCCCGGCATGATCAGGCGCCGTAGCGTTCGAGCCATGCCGCTTCGATCAGCGGCACCCAGCTGCCATGCGGTTCGGGGATCGTGGGCGCCGGTGCGGTCACCGAACCCGGTGCCGATTGCTCTGTGAACAGCGCTTTCGCGGCGGTATCGAGCCGTGCCACATCGAGCACTGTCGGATCGCCCCACACCTTGAGATCGGCTTTGCGCGCTTGCGCTTCCGGCGACAGCAGGAAATTGGCCACCACCCGAGCGCCAGCCTTGGCCTGGGCGTTGGCGGGAATGGCAACGAAATGCGTGTTGCCGATGGTGCCTTCTGTGTGCTGCCAGGCAATTGTCGTGGTGGGCAAGGCGCCCGATGCCACCAGATTGGCAGGCTCGTTGGGATTGAAGGTCAGCGCCATCAGCAATTCGCCATCGGCCAGCTGCTGCTTCAATTGTGCCTGCGACGGCGGGAACTGCTTGCCCGCGCGCCACAGATGCGGATGCAGCGCGTCGAGGAATTCGAACAGCGGCACAGTTGCAGTTGTGAACTGTTCCTTACTTACACTCGCCTGCAGCAGCGAGCGGTCAGCAATCGTCTCGATTAGCGCCTGCTTGACGAAAGTCGTGCCATGGAAATCGGGCGGTGCCGGATAGCTGACGCGCCCCGGGTTGGCTTTGGCAAGACCGGCCAACTCAAGCATCGACTTGGGCGGTGTTGCGAGCTTGGCGCCGTCACCAAAGAATGTCAGTTGCGCCATGCCCCAGGGGCTTTCGAGGCCATCGGTTGCCTCGGCAAAATCGACGCGCGTGGTCGGCTTGCCGGCGACATCGACGAGTGCGAAATTCGGCAGGTTCTCGGCGAAGGGTCCAAACAGCAGGCCTTCCTGCTTCATCACGCGGAAATTCTCGCCGTTGATCCACAGCAGATCGACACTGCCATCCGCCTTGCCGGCCTTCGCTTCGTCGCGCACCCGCCGCACAACTTCCGCCGTGTCGGTGATCTTCACATGCACGAGCGTCACGGCGTGGCGGCTTTTCAACTCCTCGCCCGCCCAGGCGATATAGGCATTGATTTGCTCCGAACCGGCCCAGGCATTGAAATAAACCGACTGCCCCTTGGCCTCGGCCTCGATTGCCTCCCAGGTTCCAGCGGCGCGCGCCGGGTTTGCGAAGGGGAGCAGGGCCGCCAGGCTGGTAAAGGCGCGGCGCGTCAGGTTTAAGGTCATGGCCATCCTTGTTTGGTTCCGGCAGAGTCATAGAACCCTTGGGCCGAAAAGGAAATCACACCCACCGGCCCCTCATTCAGATTGCCGTGATCGATTGAGGCTCCTCTACTTCGGTGCCCAGACCTCGGCTTCGGTACGTTCGCGCTTCAAGACGGCGAACTGGTTGGCCTTGACGGCATAGGGCGCACTCCAGCCGCCATGCGGCCAGCGGATGCGCACGCTTGCCTCCTGTGCCTCGCCAAGGCCGAAGTGGATCCACCCCGCTTGGCCCGACGCATGGCCGCCGCCCACGCTGATTTCGCGCCGCATCACCTTGCCGCCCGCCGTGACTTCGACGGCGGCACCCGCCGCATTGCGATTAGCTCCATCCTGCGCCAGCTTGATCTCGACAAAGTTGCCGGCCTTGCCACTGGTGTTGCGCCACAGCCTGGCGTTCTCCCAGCGGTTCACGACGACGAGATCGAGCAGCCCATCGAGGTTGAAATCCACCATCGCCCCGCCGCGGCCGATGGCGAAGCTGGCGACGCCCGCCTTGTCACCAACCTCGATGAACTTGCCGTCAGCACCCTGCAACAGCAGATTGTTGGGGTCCTTCCCGGCAAAATCCTTCATTTTCGCGACATTGCCCTTGACGATCAGCAAGTCGGCGAGCCCGTCGTTGTTCACGTCCTCGAACTGGGTGTGCCAGGCGGTGGAGGGCCGCAGATCATCGCCAATATAGGGACGATGCGCCGTAACGCCTTTGGCGTAAGCGATGTCCTTGTAGCCTGGCTGTGGCTTGCCGGTTTCGGGGATGGCGGCCAGCGTCTGTAATCTGTTGTCGGCCATGCTGGTGAGGAAGTAATCGGGATAGCCGTTGCCGTCGATATCGTATTCGGCGATGCCCATGCCCCAGATGCGCACGTACCGCCAACCATCGGCGTCGGTATAGAGTGCTGGCGGCTTTCCCGGCTCCATGCGCCACAACTGCTCCTGACCGCCTTCATAATATTCGCGGTCGTTGGAGACGCGTAAGGCGGGCGTACCGGAATTGTCCCAGTCGGTGAACAGCATCGACAAGGCGCAATGGCTGGGCTGCAACGCGAGCGGCGGCGCGAATCCCGCACCATCGGCAGCGGGCCTATGCAGCCAGTTGGCGGTGCACGATCCCCACGGCGACATCTCTTCCTTGCGGTCGATGTAGTTGCCGATGGCAATCGTCGGCCAGGCGCCGCCTTTTTCCCAGGTGGCGGCCATGGCGACCGACCAGGCATCGCCGCCGGCGAAATCCCAGGCCTCGTTGGCGCGCTCGAACTTGCAGTTGCCGCGCCCGCGCATCACCACGTTTTCGCCGACGCGCAGCAGCACGATATCCATGATGCCGTCATTGTCGATATCGAGCGGATAGCCACCGGTCACCGCCGTCAGTTCAAGGCCGCTGGCCTCGGCAACGAACTTCAATGCGCCGCCGCGCGGGCTGGCGTTACGATAGAATTTGGCGGGGCTCTCTCCGCCCGCCAGCATGAGATCGGGAAAACCGTCGCCGTTGCAATCGAAACTCGCCGCGCCGCCGCCGACCATGTATTCCCATTCGCCGGCATAAACGCTGGCGATGCCGGCATTCGTGGTCTCGTCGCTGAAAGCCGGGATGGCGGGACCATCCGCTAAGGCCGGGCTACCAAGGCACAGCACTGCAGATGCCGCAAAAGTTAAGTTACGCAGCATGGCTCTCATACCTTCGTTTGCAAGGCGTTGACACGAGCCCCGACGCAGCGGCCCTGATCGAGGCCGCGTTCGATCGCCGCGCGGAAATGGATGCCGCCATAGAGGCGCGACAGCGCTGCCTCCTCGGCGGCGGCCCAGAAACTCGGGTAAGCGCGCGGTTTGATGCCGTCGCGTTCGTGGGTGGAATCGGTGAAGGCGAAATTCTCGCCGAACAGGTTCGCCAGCACCACCGCGGCGGCCCCCGATTGCGTGCTGTGGCCGCTGGGATACTCCGGGAACGGCGGGGTGATCAGCAGCGTCTCGAATTTGGGATCGATCACCTTCTTGATGTAGGTCACCGGGCGCAGCAGATCATATTGATACTTCACCGCCCAGCAGGCGATGAAGGCATCGGCAACCGCGATGCCAAGACGCGCCAGCACATCGGCGATGCGTTGGGGTGTTGCGTTTTCCGCCTCGAGCAGATTGACGGCGATCCACATCCAGTGCCCGGGTGGCGTTGGCGACAGCATCGGATCGTCAGACCAGAAACGGGCGATGGTCTTCTGCTCTGGTGTCAAATTCTTGCGGGTCTCGCTCACTTCCAGCGCTTGGCTGTAGAACTCGGAAGTCTTGTCTTCGCTATAGGCGGGTGGTGGCGGCAGCGGGCAGGCCATGCCATCGGCGATGGCAAATGTGCGGTTCTTGCCCCACGCCGGCAGCAGCGGCAGTTGCTGCTGGCCGATGGTGCTGGTCGGCACCCAGTGGCCTGGCCCCTTGGTCAGCTGATACGCGTAGGGAAAGCCCATGTTCTCGATGTTGGCGCCGCCATCGCTTGCCGCCCACGCCTCGATCCCGGCCATGAGCTTGCGGCCATAGGCCTCGCTGCGCGTCACTACCTCCCCGGCGACACCGGCCCGCACCTCGTCACGCCGCCTGGCGCTGAATCTTTCCATCACATGCTGGCCGGTAGGCCCGGTGTTGCCGAAGAAACCCTGGAGCGCACTGGCCAGCACCGCATTGACGATTACCGCGTCACTATAAGGTTGCCCCGCCTCGCGTGCCACAACCGGCCGCAGTCCGTTGAGTTGCCCCGCCAGGCTCTGCATCGCCGGCGAGCCCGAGGCCAGTG
Organism: Hyphomicrobiales bacterium; assembly: GCA_031431065.1. GTDB lineage: Bacteria > Pseudomonadota > Alphaproteobacteria > Rhizobiales > Aestuariivirgaceae > Aestuariivirga. The sequence continues at coordinate 13,871 of JANPCS010000055.1, forward strand.
CTTCATGAACGGCAACACCAAGATAAGCAAAAGCCCGGCTGGCGACCGGCGGCGAATAGGTCGGTGTGTGCCGCACCAGTTCCAGCGCCAGCTTATACCAGTTGAGGATCACACCTTGCGGTGTCACCACCGGGGTAGCGTCCGCCAAGGCGGCCGGTCCCACGAGGCTGGCGGCGCCGAGAAGCAGCGCCGCGCGGCGGGTCATCCGAATGTTCATGCGATATCCTCCAGCGGCAATTGCCGCTTGCCGGGCGGGCCATAGGCAAAGACCTCGCGGTCGAGATGGTGCAGCGCCACGTCGATGGTGCCCTTGACGATCATGTCTCTGTGAATGGGAACGACTTCGATTTCGACGTTGCGCCGCAACTCGTCGACGACGCCATCCTCGATCGCCTGACGCATGCTGGGTTCGATCAGGTCGAAAGCCCGCGTCCCCGGACCGGCCAGCACGATGCGTGCCGGGCTCAGCAGCGCCAGCATGCGCGCCAGTCCGTAGCCCAGCGCTTCGCCGGCCTTGGCATAAGCGCCCGCGGCTTGCGTCTCGCCGTTGCGCGCGGCTTCCTCAAGCGCCAGCATCTCCGATTCCGCAACGCGCTTGAAGGATGGCGGCATGGTATCGGCCGTGCCCGAAGCCCAGCGAAGGATGCTGTAGTCAGCCAGGTAAGCCTCGACGCAGCCACGCCGCCCGCAGCGGCACAGGGGCCCGCCTGGCAAGTGATTCATGTGGCCGAACTCGGCTGCCGCACCGGTCGGCCCGTGATAGACTTGGCCGTTCAGGATGAGGCCCATGCCGACGCCATAACCTATGAAAACCACGGCCGCGGAGTTGCTGAAGCGGTCCGGGTCGGTGCCGATCAGGCCCTCGGCAATCATGTTGGCATCATTGCCGATTGCGCACGGAATGCCCAGCGTGTCGCGGAGCACCGACGCCACCGGAATGTTCCGTCCGCGGAATGCCGGACTCCATTCGATGGTGCCGGCCTTGGAGTCGGTCACACCCTGAGCCGCGACGCCAATTCTCGCGACATGGCGGCGGTTGAGGCGCGAGATCGCCAGTTGTGCGGTAATCTCCGCTGCGACGGAAACACCAAAGCGGGTCGGCTCGGCTTCATAAGTAGCGATGCGCGAAGTACTGCGGTTGACTATGTCGCCCCGGCTGTCGGCGATAGCGATTTCGACACCGTCAATCGATATCTTGACGGCGACGACATGGGCAATCTTCGGATTGATGTCGAGTTGGGTCAGTGGCCGCCCACGCCGCATCGGCACGACGGGATGTGGCTGTTCGCCGACCTCCTGCAAGATTCCATCGGCGATCAGTTGCGCCGAGATCGAGGTGATCGAAGCCGGCGACAGGCCAGTGTGGCGGCCAAGTTCGATGCGCGCGAGCGGACCGTTCTGACGCAGGGCTTCGAGCACCAGTTGCCGGTTCTGGCGGCGCACCAGATCGCTGTCAGCCTTCTCCCGCATGACGTTCCTTTCGCGGTCGCAGCAATTATTACTGCGCTGCACAAAGTAATTTTTGTTTTTTGCATATTGACTCAACAGCGAAATTGTCGCAACATTTTTTTGGACGCCGAAATAAAACAATCAGACACGTCCATGGCCCAGGACCTCGTGCGCGCAGGCTTTCACCAAGCTGGCTCAGGGAGGCGTCCCACGGGGGCCAGAGTGGCTTGGAGGAGGACCTAGAATGACCCGTAAGTTTCTGACCCTGGCGGCTGGCGCGCTGATGCTCTCCATGTCGTCGATGGCGGCTGAGGCCGCCGGCAAAACCATCGCCGTATCATGGAAGACCTTCCAGGAAGAACGCTGGAAGACCGACGAAGCCGCCATCAAGGCCGCCGTTGAAGGCGCCGGCAACACCTATATCTCGACCGACGCGCAGGGCTCCGCCCAGAAGCAGGCCGCCGACATCGAAGGCCTGATCTCGCAGAAACCGGACGTGGTGCTGGTCGTTGCCTTCGACTCGGACGCAATCCTGCCGTCGATCAAGGCGCTGAGCGACGCCGGCATCAAGTCGATTGCCTATGACGTGCAATTCGAAGATCCGAACGCGATCTACATCACCTTCGACAACGTCGGTGTGGGCCGCATCATCGCCCAGGAAGTTCAGAAGGTGAAGCCGGACGGCAACTACGCCTTCATCAAGGGCGACAAGGGCGATCCGAACGCCACATTCCTGTTCCAGGGCATGATGGAAGTTCTGAAGGAAGGCCTCGACTCGGGCAAGATCAAGAACGTCTGCGAAACCTTCACCGACGGCTGGAAGCCGGACAATGCCCAGAAGAACATGGAGCAGTGCCTGACCTCGACCGGCAACAAGGTTGACGCAGTGCTCTCCGAAAACGACGGCATGGCCTCAGGCGTTGTCGCTGCCCTGACCGCGCAAGGCATGGCCGGTATTCCAGTGGGTGGCCAGGACGGTGATCTCGCCGCCATCAACCGCGTGGCGCTCGGCACCCAGACGGTCTCCGTCTGGAAGAACGCCAAGGACCTCGGCAAGGTTGCCGGTGAAGCTGCCAATGCTCTCGCCGAAGGCACTGATGTGATGGCAATTGGCGGCGTCGCCAAGTTCTCGGGCGGCAAGAAGGCTGTGGAAATGAATTCCATCCTCCTCGCCCCGACGCCCATCACCAAGGCCAACATCAACGTCGCCATCGACGCTGGCCACATCACCAAGGACCAGGC
>JANPCS010000056.1:0-5966 GCA_031431065.1 Hyphomicrobiales bacterium
CACCAGCACCCGGCCGCGCGCCGGTTCGACATGAAGATCGGTGGCGCGCGCCGCCGATGCCTCGCGGAACAGCCGGTTGACCAGATCAATCACTGGCGCATCGAGCGCCAGATCCTTAAGCTGCGCCTCGTCCTCATCCGAAAGATGAGCCCCGTTCCCACGTGACTCCGGCTTGTCGATACCGCGCTGCTCGATCAGCGCTTCGATGCGCGACATGATCTGGCTATCGGTGGCGATGCGCAGCTCGATGCTGCGTTCGGCGGCAATTTTCAAGGCTCCGAGCACGGTGCTGTCGGTGGGGTCGCTCACCGCCACGGTGACTTGGCGTTCGTCCGCCGTCAAAGGCAGCACATGGTGCTCGCGGATGAAGCGGCGCGAGATGCGATCTGGCAGAATCTCAGCTGACGGCCACTCGCCGTCCTCGATCTGCCGGATGCCGAAATACCTCGACAATTCGGTTGCCAGCGCCAATTGGTCGACATAGCCCGATTGCAGGATACGCCGGACCTGGCTGACCCCGTCCGCCGCCTTGCCGCGCGCCAAGCGCTGCGCCTGCTCCTCGCTCAGGAGCTTTTGGTCTCTCAGATTCGCTATGAAATCGGCCACGCGTCATAGTTAACAACTCGCTGCCGACATTGCAAACCTGCCCTTGCCGCCAGCCCGTCAGCTTGTCTCTGGTCAGCGGTTGCAGTTTTGCTATGATCCCCATCGTCAAATCGCCAGAGAGCGGCAAAAAACAAGGTTATGGAGGATACATCATGCAGGGTTCCAAGTTGATCGTCGAGGCAAAGCCGGCCATCTCGCGCCGCAGCGTTCTGCAAGGCGCCACCGCGGCAGCAGCCGGATTTGCAGCAGGGCCGGGCTTCATCCGCTATGCGCAGGCTGCTTCATCCGAGCCCATCCGCATTGGCTTTCAGGTGCACCGCACCGGCATCGGCGCTGCTTATGGCCGCTGGTACGACCGCACCACCATGGCCGCCGTGGCATTGATCAACGAGCAGGGTGGCATCAATGGCCGCCCTGTCGAAGTGATCGCCGAAGATGACGGCACCGACCCTGGCCGTGGAGCCGAGGTTGTCGAGAAATTTGCCACCCAGCACAAATGCGACGTGGGCTTCGGCACGCTGTTCAGCCACGTCGTCATGGGTTCGGCCCCGCGCGCCGGCGAGTTGAAGCTGCCCTATTATGTGGTCTCGGAAGGCCATCACGTGGCTTCGGGCCGGCTCAATCGCTACACCTTCCAGCCCGGTATCACCGACGTGAAGAGTCAGGTGGTTTCGCTTGCTCCGTGGATCGCCAAGAACCTCGGCAAGAAAGTCTGCATGATCTATCCCGACTTTGCGTTTGGCTACGATCACCGCGATTACTTTTCCGCCGCCATCAAGGCGCAAGGCGGCGAAGTCAACGCGCTGATTCCCATCCCGCCGACCGAATCCTCCTTCACCCGCTACTTCCCGCAAATCCCGGCTGATACCGATGTGATCTATCACGTCATGGTGGGCCCGGCGGTTTTGACCTTCGTCAAGGAACTGGGAGAGCATTTCGGTTCGCAACATCCCGCCCTCTTCGGCTTCATCGACAGCCTCGAGGCGGTGGATTTGAAGAGCCCCGGCCTTGAGTTCCTCGAAAGCTCGTATCTGTGGGAAGCCTATCCCCGCTTCGCCGGTGCCGCTCCCAAGGCGCATGATACGTTCTATCGCGCAAAAGTCGGCGTTGACGCCAATGGCGCCAGCACGTCCGATTCCGCCGATATCTCCACCTTCTCGCACATGTTCGGCTGCTGGGAGACGCTCTTCACCATCAAGGCGGCGATGGAAGCGGCGGGCTATCAGGGGCCTGCCGACAAGGCCAAGCTGATCGAGGCCACCGAGGCCATCACCACGATTGCCGAAGGCAACGAGCATCCGCAGGGCGACAAGATTTTCAATGGCAAGATTCACCAGAGCTTCGGCCACCAGAACATCACCCAGGTGAAGGCTGGTGTGGCGGATGTGGTCTACCGCACGACCATCGAGGAAGGCCTCTACGAGCCGGAGGCCGACTACACCAAGATGGCGCTCTGAGCTTGTCGCCTTCTCCCCTGGGAGAAGGGCATCTGCCGGAGCAATCATCCAGTGTCCTTCTTTCCCCATCTCCTTCTGGCTCTGCTTGAGGGCACCGTGGCCGCCGCCGTCCTGGCGCTTTCGGCGCTGGGCTTGGCGCTGGTCTTCGGCGTCATGCGCGTCGTCAATGTCGCGCATGGCGAGTTTTTTATGCTGGGTGCCATGCTGGCCTGGTGGACGGCGAAGATGGTGCCGGGCGGGCCATTGGCAGGTTTCCTCGTGGCGTTGATTGTGGCGCCCGCCGCTGTTGGCGCTCTGGCCTTCGTGACCGAGCGCCTGCTGCTCCGCCGCATCAACTATGATCCGGAGGCCACCATCGTCGCCACCATCGGCCTGCTCTTCGTGATCCAGCAACTGGCGCTTTCGGTCTTCGGCGCCGATGCCAAGCCTGTGGCCGCACCCTTCACCTATCGCATTGTCTTTCCGTGGTTCGGTTATTCCGGTTACAAGCTCTTCGTCGTGGTGGCTTCGGCAGTGATCCTGCTCGCCGTCTGGTGGGTCCTGGCCCGCACCCGCTTTGGCCTCATCATGCGGGTGACACAATTCGACCGCGAGACCGCCACCGCCTTCGGCATTCCGGTGCACAAGGTCTATTCCGCGGTTTTCGTGGCCGGCGCGGCACTGGTTGCCATTGCCGCGGTGCTGATCGTGCCCATTCAACAGGCACATTACCTGATGGGGCTTGATCCCCTGTTGATGAGTTTCATTGTCGTCATTGTCGGTGGTCTGGGCTCGATCAAGGGCAGCGTCATTGCAGCACTGGTGATCGGCATGGCCGACGGCATCGTCTCGGTGTTCTTTTCTCCGACCCTGGCCTCGATCCTGGCGACCTTGCTGGTTGCCTTTGTACTCGTGGTGCGGCCGCAGGGGCTTTATGGCGCGCCGGCCCGATGAACGCCAACCTGGCAAAGGTCGTTGTGCTGCATCTTGCGGTTCTGGTGGCGCTCTTCGCCGCTCAGTTCCTCGCCAGTGAATATGCGGTGCTGACCTTGACCCGCATCATGGTGCTGGCGATTTATGCCGTGGGTTACAACTTTCTCTTTGGCTACACCGGGCTCCTCAGCCTCGGTCACGCCATGTTCTTCGCTACCGGCCTCTATGCCGCCGCCATCGGCACGACAAGGGCCGGGCTTTCGGCGCCAGCCGCCTTCGCCATGGCGATCATGATCGGGTTTGCGGTCTCGCTGGTGATGGGCGCCATCATCCTCAGGGCATCGGGTATCGCCTTCATGATCGTGACGCTGATGTTTTCGCAGGCTGCATTCCTGACCGTGCTCTACTTTGGCGGCTACACGCGCGGCGATGAGGGCATCGTGATCCCCGACACCATGCGGGTTTTCACGGTCCTCGGGATTTCGGTCGATCTCACAAAACCGGTGGTGCGCTATAATCTGGCGCTTCTCCTGCTTGGCAGCGCCGTCGCATTGACGCTGGTGCTTGTCCGCTCGCGCTTTGGCCATGTCCTCGTTGCCATTCGCGAGAACGAGAACCGCACATCGATGCTGGGTTACGACGTCGCCCGCCACAAGCTGATCGCCCTCGTGATATCGGGAACGCTGTCGGCCATTTCCGGCGCTACTTATGCCTTGATGTTTGCCTATGCCGGCTCCACCCTGGCCTCGATCCAGTATTCGATCCACCCGCTGCTGTGGACACTGCTTGGCGGTGCATCCACCGTGCTTGGCCCGGTGCTCGGCACCGGACTGATGTTCATGCTTGTCGATCTGGCGTCGAGCTTCACCAATGCCAACTTGCTGATGGTGGGAGCCGTGCTTATCTCTCTGGTGCTGTTTTTCCCAAAGGGCATCCTCGGGACTCTCCGGCAACGTTTTCTGCCGTGGCTGCCATGACAGCGCTGATCGAAACCCGCGGACTATCGCGCAGCTTCGGCGGCTTGCGCGCCGTCGCGGACGTGGACTTCGCTATGCAGACGGGCGAAGTACGCGCCGTCATTGGTCCGAATGGTGCGGGAAAGACGACGTTCGTAAGCTTGATTGCCGGACGGCTGCCGCCGAGTTCGGGCCATATCTACTTTGAAGGCCAGGACATCACCGGCCTTGCCGCGCATAGACGGGTGCGGCTGGGCATTGCCTATACGTTCCAGATCACCAGCATCTACGCCAACCTCAGTGCTGCCGAAAACGTCAGCCTTGCAAGCCGCAATGCCGGAACGCGTGGCAGTCACCAATTTCTTGAGCGCGTCGGCCTTGGCGGCCGCGCCTCGCAGATTTCCGGAACACTTTCCTACGGCCACCAGCGCCTCCTCGAAGTTGCCATGGGCTTGGCGCTCCAACCCAAGCTGCTGATCCTCGACGAACCGACGCAAGGGCTCTCGGATGCTGAGATTGCCGGATTCATCGACCTCGTGCGGGTGCTGTCGCGCGATACCACCGTACTACTGATCGAGCACAACATGCCGGTGGTCATGGCGCTGGCTCATCGTATCACCGTCCTCGATCGCGGCATGGTGCTGGCGCAAGGAACGCCCGGAGATATCCGCGCCATGCCAGCCGTTCAGGAGGCCTATCTGGGCACCGCCGATGCTTGACATCCGCGCCATCGATTGCTTCTACGGCGCCGTGCAGGTGTTGCGGCAATTCTCGCTGACCGTGGAGCGTGGCGAGATTCTTTGCCTTCTCGGCCGCAATGGCGCGGGCAAGACGACTGCCCTCAAGGCCATCATGGGACTTGTGCCGCCAAAATCCGGGCAGGTCATCTTTGATGGCGAAGATCTGACCAGGCTGCCGCCGCATGAGATTCCCCGCCGCGGCATCGGCTATGTGCCGCAAGGCCGAAGGCTTTTTTCCGAACTCACGGTTCTGGAAAACCTGAAAATCGGCCTGATGACCCGCAACTCCGGCCCGGACGTGCTCGACCGTTCTCTCGATTTGTTCCCTGCGCTGAAGGAACGTCTGCAACAAATCTCCGGTACCTTGAGTGGCGGCGAGCAGCAGATGCTGGCCATGGCGCGGGCCCTCTGCATCGGTCCCAAACTGCTGCTTCTCGACGAGCCGACGGAAGGCTTAGGTCCGGCGATGATCGCCCGCATCCGCCAGTCGGTACTCGGCCTCAAGGCGCAGGGTGTCACCACGATCCTTGTCGAACAGCGCGTCGATGCCGTGCTGTGTATCGCCAGCCGCGCCGCTTTTGTCGAGAATGGCCGCGTCGGCGCCGTCATGAGTGTGGAGGAGTTGCGCCACGACCGCCGCGCCGTCGATAGATATGTGGGAGTCGGAGTCTGACGATGGACAGGCTTGCTGCCGCGGCACTGTTGCTGATGATAAGTACCTCGCCGGTATTCGCCCACAGCGCAGCGCGCGGCTTCGTGCTCCTTCTGCCGGCCGGCTATGTGATCGCCGGCGGCGCGCTCGCCGTGTTGGCATCTTTCGCGCTTGTCGCGTTGCTGGACAGAAAGTCACTCGGTCAACGGCCTGAACTTCGCCACCCGGCTTCCATGGCGTCCGGGTTTCTCAGCCTCGCCAGCGCGGCGCTCCTGCTCTTTCTCATTTTTATCGGCTTTACCGGTCCGCATGACCCCACCGAAAATCTTCTACCCCTGACCATCTGGACGTTGTGGTGGGTCATCCTAGTTCTGTTGCATCCGCTGTTCGGCAATCTCTGGCCGGCCCTCAATCCATTCATCGGAGTTTACATGTTGCTGAACCGCTTGACTGGCGGCAGGCTCGAACGCCCTCTTCTGTATCTGCCGGAGGGAACTTGGTACTATCCAGCGCTGGTATTGTTTGCGGCCTTCGCCTGGTTTCAACTGGTTGACGCGAGCCCTCACGACCCGCCCCGGCTGGCACGCGCCGTCACAATCTATGTGGCATTCACGATGTGTGCGGTGCTGGCGTTCGGCCCGGC
>JANPCS010000057.1:0-1915 GCA_031431065.1 Hyphomicrobiales bacterium
AGTGGCCCTGGAAGAAGGGCTCGTTGATTGTCACGTTCTTGATCGCCGTGCCGCTGTCCTCGCCATCCATGTCGATCATCCTGTCGATCAGCAGGAAGGGATAGCGGTGCGGCAGCAATTTCATGACGCGCCCAATATCCGCCGTCTTGAGGATTTTCGCCGGGGCGCCGTCGGTCATGCTTCACCTGCTCCAAAAAGTGACGGACGGCCACGATGGACCGTCCGCGCGCATCGTAAGATCAAGTTGGCAAAAGGTCTAGAAGCGCGTGCCGACCGAGAAGCGGAACCATTCTGTCTGGTCGTAATCGGCCTTGACCAGCGGATAGGCACCCTCGAAGCGCAACGGACCGAACGGCGACTGCCAGATGATGCCGGCACCGATCGTGGCGCGGAAGTCAGCAGTGTCAAACACTTTGCAAGTTGCAATGCGGCAGCCCTTCTGGCCATTGATCGAAGTCTTTTCCGGCGCTCCGAAGACGGTGCCGAAATCCGAAAACAGCGTTCCCTCAATGCCCCATTCTTCCGGCAGGCCAAGCGGGAAATTCACTTCCGCCGTGCCGATGGCGTAGGAGGTACCGCCAATCGAATCGAGATCGCGATCGTTGGCGCGTTGTTTCGGCCCGATGCCGGAACGCGCGAAGCCGCGGAACGTGTCACCGCCCTTGAAATATCGATCCTGCAGCGGCACGCCGCTGCCGTCGAGCGCCATCATATGACCGGCATTGGCTTCCAGCTTCAACACCACGGCCTCTTCATAAAGCGGAATGAAGTACCAGCCATGGGCTTCCAAGGCGCCGTAGTAAACGTCGCCGCCCAGGCCGGCGATATCGCCAACCAACTGGCCGCGAAAGCCGTTGGTCGGGCGGATTGGGCTATCGAGATTGTCCCAGGTGTAGCTGCTCTCGACATAGGACTTGATGGAGTCGCCCTCGGTGGCGATAACTGCTGGCGAGGCAAACCTGTTTTCAATGTTGCTGATTTCACGGTAAGCGATGCCATATGACAGGCCCACAGAACTGTATTCGTCGAGCCTGAAACCGGTGCGCAGCGCGCCACCGACTTGCCGGCTGCTGTAAGATGAGACGTCGGTGTTGTCGGACTGGGTTGCGAAGAGGTCGATGCCAGCCGACACCGGCAGGCCCATGAAGTAAGGATTGGTGAAGCTGAAATCGACGTTCTGGCGGATGTAGCTCGCCGTCGTCTCGATCTTCACGTCATAGCCCTTGCCGAGGAAGTTGCGTTCCTGCAGGGCGACCGAACCGACGACGTATTCAACCGTTGAGAAACCGACCGAAAAGTTGATCGAGCCCGTCGACTTTTCCTGTACATCGACGACCAGGACAAGCTTGTCGGGAGCTGAGCCCGGCTCCTCGCGGAAGTCGATTTTCTCGAAGAAGTCGAGGGCGGTCAGGCGGCGGCGGGCGCGGTCGATCAAGACGCGGTTGAAGGCGTCACCTTCAAACAGGCGGAGTTCGCGGCGGATCACCTCGTCCTCGGTGCGGAAATTGCCGACGATGTCGATGCGCTCGATGTAGGTACGCGGGCCTTCAACGATGTTGTAGGTGATGTTGAGACTGTTCTGGCCTTCATTGCGCTGGATGTCGGGGGCGACCTTGGCGAAAACGAAACCCTGACGAGACGCCTCGAGTGTCAGATTCTCGACACTCTTATCGACTTCGCTGGCATCGTAGTAGTCGCCGACGCCGGTGCGCACATTCTCGATCAGCCCATCGGACTCAAGCTGGGCATCGCCGATGTTCACCGCGACATCGGCCACCGTGTAGCGCGGCCCCTCCTCGACGGTGAAGGTGATATTGAAGTGATCACCGTCGGGCGATAGCACCGGATCGGCCGAAATAACGCGGGCATCGGCGAAACCGTTCTTCAGATAATAGCGGCGCAGCAGTTCCTTGTC
>JANPCS010000058.1:0-7552 GCA_031431065.1 Hyphomicrobiales bacterium
CTTTGAAGTTACGCCCGAACACATCCTCATCCTCCGCAATGCCGGCCCACAAGGCGGTCCCGGCATGCCGGAATGGGGCATGCTGCCGATTCCAGGCAAGCTGGTGAAACAAGGCGTGCGCGACATGCTGAGGATTTCCGACGCGCGCATGAGCGGCACCAGCTATGGCGCCTGCATCCTGCATGTCTCGCCCGAATCCTACATCGGCGGACCGCTGGCTCTGGTCAAAACCGGCGACACGATCTCGGTCGATGTCGCGGCGCGCTCAATCACGCTTGATGTTCCGGACACGGAGCTTTCGCTTCGCCGGGCGGCGCTACGGCCGCCACCTCCCCGCTTCGAGCGCGGCTATGGCTGGATGTTCGCGCAGCACATCACCCAGGCCGACGAAGGCTGCGATTTCGACTTCCTCGAAACGGGGTTCGGGCGGCCAAGCGGAGAACCGGCGATTTTTTGACGTCCGTATCTTGCGCGGATTCTACCCTGGAAACCGATAGTCCTTGAACCGCTCGCGCAACATCATCTTGGAAATCTTGCCGGTCGCGGTGTGCGGAATTTCTTCGGCGAAGACGACATCGTCCGGCAGCCACCACTTGGCGATCTTGCCTTGCAGATGCGCCAGCACCTGTTCTTTGGTGACCTCGGCTCCCGGCTTTTTGACGATCACCAGCAGCGGGCGCTCGTCCCATTTGGGATGCGGCAAGCCAATCGCCGCCGCCTCCTGAACGCCTTCGCAGCCGACGGCGATATTCTCGAGCTCGATCGATGATATCCACTCGCCGCCCGACTTGATCACGTCCTTGGCGCGGTCGGTGATCAGCATGTAACCATACTCATCGATGGTCGCTACGTCGCCGGTGTCGAACCAGCCCTCGGCGTCGAAGGCGGCGGCACCTTCACCTTTAAAATAGCTTGCCGCAACAGCCGGACCTTTGACTTTCAGGCGGCCAAAGGTCTTGCCGTCGTGCGGCAGGGCCGCATTGCCGTCATCGGTGATTTTCATGTCGATCATGAAGGGCGCCCTGCCCTGTTTCAACTTGATCGGCCACCAGTCGGCATCGGACAATTCGGCGGTGCGCGCCGAGCGGGCGCCAATGGTGCCGATGGGACTCATTTCCGTCATGCCCCAACCGTGGATGACGTTGACGCCATAACGCTCGCCGAACACCTTGAAGATGATCTCGGGGCAGGCCGAACCGCCGATGAACACCCGCTGCATGTGCGGCAGCCGGAGATCTGGATTTTTTTCGAGATACTGCAGGAGTGCCAGCCAGATGGTCGGCACGGCGGCCGAGAATGTCACGCGCTCGCTGTCGAGCAATTCATAGAGCGAGGCGCCGTCGAGTTTCGGTCCCGGCATCACCATCTTGGCACCCGACATCGGGCAGGTGAAGGCCAGTGACCAGGCATTGGCGTGGAACATCGGCACCACCGGCATCACGCAGTCTCGGCTGGAGATGTCCTTCGAATCCGCCAGACTGACCGACAGGCTGTGCAGCACGTTCGAGCGGTGCGAATAAACAACACCCTTGGGGTTGCCTGTCGTGCCGGACGTATAGCAAATTCCACAGGCGGTGTTTTCGTCGAACTGCGGCCATTCGAAATTTTCATCGCCCCCGGCAATCAGTTCCTCATAGCAGATCGGAGTGCGCAAACTGGTAGCGGCGGGCATGTGGGCGCGATCGGTCATCACCACGAAACCCTTGACGCGCGGCAACCTCTCCTGCAACTTTTCGAATAGGCCGACGAAGCTGAGATCGATGAATATCCACTCGTCCCCGGCATGGTTGACGATGTAATCGAGCTGATCGGTAAACAGCCTCGGGTTCAGCGTGTGAACGACTCCGCCCACACCCATCACGCCATACCAGATCTCCATGTGGCGCCAGGTGTTCCACGCCATGGTGCCAACAATCGAGCCAAGGCCAACGCCAAGTTTTCTCTGTACGGCGTCGGCCAGGCCGCGCGCCCTGGCACTGAGTTCGCGGTAGGTGGTGCGGTGAACGGGCCCCTCGACCGAGCGCGAGACAATTTCGGTATCGCCATGCCAGCGCGCCGCATGATCGAGCACGCGATGCACCAGCAGCGGATAATCCTGCATCAGTCCGAGCATGGAAATGTACTCCCTGGCGTCCTGGCGAACGTCTTGTGGAGAACGATTCTTATCGCTAATCCGGATGCACTTCTAGGTGGTCTGGTAGGTGGTCTGGTTGAAAACCCAAAGCTGGCCAGCGGCTTCGCCGCCAGCCAACTGGGCGCCCGGCGGTTTCTTACGGATTGACCGCAGGCTGCTGGGCGGGAACGGGCGCCGTTGCCGGAGGTGTTACCGTCGAGTCAGGTGTGATGGTGGTCGCCGGTGCCGTCACCGGAGGCTGCGCGTCCAACGTCGTAGTGGTGCTCGGCGCGGGTTCTACCTTCGGGGCGACGGTGACGTTGTTTTCAACCTGCGGTGCGGTTGTCGTCGTCACTGGAGTGCTCGATCCGCCCCACACCATAAACACGATAACGGCCAAGACGATGACGGCGCCGGCAATCACCCACAGCGCAGTCGAGGAGCGCTCGGGGAGGGGGACGGAGCGGCGGCTCGCCGCATTTGTTTCACTGGTCGTATTGGTCATTTGAATTGCCTTTCCTGCAACGGTTCAGCTGACTCGCAGAGTATTTCACAAGGCGAGAACGCCAATGACCGGAAAGAGTTCCAATAATCTCTGCGGAAAGTTCGCAGGAAAGGTCAAGCTCGGGCGCCGCGCGGCTCAATCGGGGTGATGGCGCCCAGTCCCAGCACCTGTTCGATGAAACGGGTACCCGCCAGCAGCTTTGCTTCACTGCGTCCGGGTGCCACGATCTGCAGGCCAACCGGGAGATAATCGCTGGTGAAGCCGCAGGGGATCGAGATCGCCGGCGAGCACGTGAGTGTGATGGCCGAGACGATGGTGAGCCAGTCGACATAGGTCTCGAACGTCACACCGTCGCATTCGGTCACGTAGCGCTGCTCGACCGGAAAGGGTGCGACAATGGTGGTGGGGCACAGCAGCAGATCATAAGTCTCGAAGAACGTTCGCATGCGCGTGAACAACACGCCGCGCTGGGCCTCGGCGCGGGCGATGCCGGCGCCGGTCAAGGCCAGACCCTTTTCGATGTTCCAGATCACTTCGAGTTTCAGCAGCTCGCGGTGCGCCTCCAGCAGCGGACGCTTGCTGGCATATGAGAGTGCCCTGAGCGTTTGCGCGCAGTCGCGTGCTTCGCGCAGGTCAGGGTGGGCTTCCTCGACGATGACGCCCTCGGCCTCAAGCTTCCTGGCGGCGCACATGACGATATCGGCAACTTCAGGGTCAACCGGCGGCAGTCCGAGATCGCGGCTGATGGCGACGCGCTTGGGTTTCCAGCCGGAGCGGGCTGCCTTGAGATAGGACGTGCCGTCGGACGGCAATGACAATGGGTCACCCGCCTCCTCGCCCACCATGGCATCGAAAAGCAACGCCAGATCCTCGACATTGCGCGACATGGGGCCTTCGACACCGAGCGTTGAATCGATCATCGCGCCCGGGGTTGCCGCGACACGGCCCGGTGACGGCCGCATGCCAACTACACCGCAGAAGCTCGCCGGGTTGCGCAACGAACCGCCGAGGTCCGAGCCATGCGCCACCCAGGCCATGCCGGTCGCCAAGGCAACGGCGGCACCGCCCGAGGAGCCTGCCGCCGAGCGCGCGGTGTTCCATGGATTGAGCGTGCGGCCGAAGACTTCGTTGAAGGTGTTGGCGCCGGCGCCGAATTCCGGCGTGTTGGACATGGCGTAAATGACGCCGCCATTGGCCTCGAGATGCGTGACAAGCAAGTCCGATGCAGGTGCGATTCGGTCCTTGTAGATGGGCGAGCCTTGCGTCGAGCGCACGCCTTCGACATCGCACAGGTCCTTGATTGGAATGGGGAGCCCCGCCAGAATGCCACGCTCGGCCAGAGGCTTTTCCATCATTTTGCGGGCGGCATTGCGCGCCCGGTCAAAACATCGTGTCGGCAATGCGTTGACGATGGCATCCACCTCGGCCACCCTCTTCTCAAGGGCATCGAGGCAGTCCAGCGGGGAGATCTCACCATTTTTCAGGCCATCGACGATTGCCGTTGCGGTCATGTAGATCAAATCGGTCATCACGGAATTCCTTGTTGCAGTGCCGAATTGAATCCGTTTGCCGCCTCCCCGTCAACAGGCGTAAAAGCCCGCCAGTATTTTGAGCAGGAGACGACCATGAACGCACCGTCATCAGCCCCAGGCCTCAACAAGCAATGGGTGGAGCGACGCGCCAAGGCGGTGTCGCGCGGCATCAGCGCCGGAGCGCCAATCATCGCGGCCAAGGCGGAAAACTCCGAGATCTGGGATGTCGAGGGCAACCGCTACATCGATTTCGGCGGCGGCATCGCCGTCGTCAACACCGGGCACCGCCATCCGCTGGTGATGAAGCACGTCTATGAGCAACTCGAGGCCTTCACCCACACCTGCGCCATGGTCATGCCCTATGGGCCCTTCATCGAGGTCTGCGAGAAGCTCAATGCGGTGGCGCCGATTTCCGGCGAAAAGAAATCAGCACTGGTGACGACCGGTGCCGAAGCCGTCGAAAACGCCGTCAAGTTCGCCCGCGCCTATACCGGCCGCTCGGATGTCATCGCCTTCCACGGCGGCTTTCATGGCCGTACGCTCTTAGGGATGGCGCTGACCGGCAAGGTGCTGCCCTACAAGGCGAAGTTCGGGCCAATGCCCGGCGGCATCTGGCATGTGCCCTTCCCGGTGGCGCACAAGGGCATCACGGTCGAGGATACGATGCATGCCATCGAATGGCTGTTCAAGGCCGATGTCGAGCCGGCGCGAGTCGCCGCCATCATCATCGAGCCGGTGCAGGGCGAAGGCGGCTTCTACGTGGCGCCCCAGGAACTGATGCTGCGTTTGCGCAAGCTTTGCGACGAGCACGGCATTCTGCTCATTGCCGATGAAATCCAGTCGGGCTTCGGGCGGACGGGAAAGTTCTTCGCCATGGAACATTATGGCGTCGAGGCGGATCTGATGACCGTTGCCAAGTCGCTGGCAGGCGGCTTCCCGCTGGCCGCCGTCGTCGGCCGCGCCAAGATCATGGATGCGCCCGATCCGGGCGGCATCGGTGGAACCTATGCCGGCAATCCGGTTGCCTGTGCCGCGGCTCTGGGCGTCTTCGAGGCCTTCGAGACCGAAGGCCTGCTGGAGAAGGCCGAGAAACAGGGAAAGATCATCATGGAGCGGATGAAGGCGATCAAGGCCAAGGGCAAGGGCATGCCGATCGGCGATGTCCGTGGCCTCGGCGCCATGTGCGCCTTCGAGCTGGTCACCCAACATGGCGGCAACGAACCCGATGCCGCCGGCGCCAAGGCGCTGGCCGCCAAATGCCTCGACCGCGGGCTCCTGATCCTCACCTGCGGCGTCTATTCCGACACGGTGCGCCTGCTGACGCCGCTGACTGCCTCCGAGATGATCCTGAAGGAAGGCCTCGACATCATCGAAAGCGCCATCTTGGGGAATTGATCGCCGTTACAGTCGTGTTTGGCGGCGCCACCTTTGGGTGGCGCCTCCGTTTTTGTGCCGGAGCTTGAAAAATACTCGTTACACTCTATTCTTACAATGTTGGCATCGATCACAATTGGTAAGAACATGAACGCGATCACCAAGCTTTCCAGCAAGTTCCAGATTTCCATTCCCAAGGAGCTCAGGGAAAAGCAAGGCTGGAAAGCAGGTCAACGCTTTGTTTTCATGCCCAAGGGCGCTGGTTTTCTTCTGGTTCCCGTGCCAGAGCTCGACGATCTTTTCGGCATCGCCAAGGGCGCCAATCCGGAGAATTACCGGGACCGGAATGACCGGATCTGATGCGCGTCATCGACACCTCGCCGCCGATCTCGGATTAACACATGGGTTGGCTAAGGCTGATGCCATGATTTATGCAACCGCCGTTCATCTTAATGCCGTCCTAATCACCTGCGACGCGCATTTCGACGGACTGCCGCTGGTGCATTACTTTGCCAAGCACGCCGATCCGGAATAGTCATTGCCATGGTGATCCTCGTTTTCCTTGGTGCGATCTTGTTTCTGGGGCTGGTTTTCGGTCCGCAGGCGTGGATCAGGGCGACCATGAAGAAGCATGGCGCCGAGCGCCAGGATTTTCCCGGTACCGGGGCTGAGTTGGCCCGGCATCTGCTCGATCAGGCCGGGCTGCAGGCGGTGAAGGTTGAGCGCATTCCTGAAGGCGATCACTATTCGCCGGTAGACAAGGCGGTGCGCCTCTCGGCCTCGAACTTCGATGGCAAGTCGGTCACCGCCGTGGCCGTCGCCGCGCATGAGGTCGGCCACGCGCTACAGCATGCCGAAGGCTATGGCCCGCTGATGATGCGGCAGAAACTGGCGGGCTATGCCATTGCGATTGAGCGAACCGGTTCAATCCTGCTGATGGCAACACCCATCATTTTCATGCTGACGCGTTCGCCCGTTATCCTGGTGGCGGAAATCGCCGCGGCTTTCGGTATCATGCTGTCGACGGCGGTCATCCACGCAGTGACGCTGCCCACCGAATTCAACGCCAGCTTCAAGCGCGCCCTGCCGATCCTCGGCAATGTCCTTCCGGCCAGCGACATGCCAGGTGCCACCAGCGTTCTCAAGGCCGCCGCTTTTACTTATGTCGCGTCCGCACTCGTGACGCTGCTTGACATCACGCGATGGCTGCGAATGTTGCGGTTTTAGTAAGTAAGAGCCCTCATCCGGCCTTCGGCCACCTTCCCCCATGCCTTGCGGCACGGGGGAAGGCACATGTGGAGCGATCTCTCTATTACCAAGCGCACTAATCGTCCGGCTGCTGCGCCTTCGCCTGTCCGCAGGATGGGGTGGATGGCAGGCCTGCGGATTTCGGCTGTCGTGGCTGGAATTTCCGGGGGGCGGCGGAGAGCCCCGGGGATACTACGATCCCCGCGCCTCCCACTTCTATGAGTGACACATGTCACTCTCGCCAAGGGTGACGCTCGCCCCTATCCACGCTGATTGATATTGCGATCACGCCCCCCGCCCGCCTCGCTGTCGCGAGGCACGCTCCCCGCTTCGCGAAGAGGGATAGGTATGGTTCGGTTTGCTTCATCCCTCCTCGCGTGCGGGGAGGGTGCCGCCAAAGGCGGCGGGTGGGGCTAAGCCCCGGGAACTACCCCATCTGGCCGCGATGCCGGAGGAACTGGTCGGCCAGCACGATGGCCATCATCGCCTCGCCAACCGGCACGGCCCGGATGCCGACGCAAGGATCGTGGCGGCCCGTCGTCATGACATCGGTTTCCTCACCCGACACCGTGACACTCTTTCGCGAGTTGAGGATCGAGGACGTGGGCTTGACGGCGAAGCGCACCACCACATCCTGCCCCGTCGAGATGCCGCCCAGGATGCCGCCGGCGTGATTGGAAAGAAACTCCGGCTTGCCGTGATGCATGCGGATTTCATCGGCATTCTGTTCGCCCGGCAAGGCTGCCGCGGCAAATCCGGCGCCTATTTCCACACCCTTCA
>JANPCS010000059.1:0-3426 GCA_031431065.1 Hyphomicrobiales bacterium
CTTCACCAGTGTCGGCCAGTCGGTGCAGCCCAACGGGCTTGCCACCTTCCAGCAGCTCAATTCCGCCATGCTGCAGGGCGTGCCGTTTCCCGGCCGCACGGTGGGCGAGGCGCTGACCTTCCTGCAACAGAAGGCCGACGAAATCATGCCGCAGGGCATGGCCTATGACTACAAGGGCGAGAGCCGCCAGTTCATCAAGGAAGGCAACACGCTGGCCGTCACCTTCGCGGTGGCGCTGCTGCTGATTTACCTGGTGCTGGCCGCGCAGTTTGAGAGCTTCCGCGATCCCTTCATCATCCTGATCGGCTTGCCGGCAACCGTGTTCGGCGCACTCTTCGTGTTGTGGATCTTAGGCCAGATCAACGGCATGGCGCAGAACAACACGCCCGTGAACATCGGCTCCGGCACCATCAACATCTATACGCAGATCGGCCTCGTCACGCTGATCGGCCTCATCGCCAAGCACGGCATCCTGATGGTGGAGTTCGCCAACAAGCTGCAGGAGACGATGGGCTATGACCGCAACCTGGCGATCAAGGAAGCGGCAGCGACCCGGCTGCGGCCGATCCTGATGACGACCGCCGCCATGGTCATCGGCGTGGTGCCATTGCTCATTGCCGACGGTGCCGGCGCCAAGAGCCGCTTCGACATCGGCGTGGTGATCGCCGCTGGCATGACCATCGGCACGTTCTTCACGCTGTTCATCACGCCGGCAATCTATTCCTACATCGCGCGAGACCGCCGCCACATGCACGACCACGAACTGGCGTCGGACGTGCTGGTGGAGAATGTGGTGAAGGCTCCAGCCAACGATGCCGCACCGCTGCCCAAGGCGGCGGAGTAGGAAAATTGTCCTCGCCCTGCGAAAGCAGGGAGAGGAAAGGGGCCCGCCGCGAAGCGGTGGGATAGGTGAGGGACCACGAGTCCATTCTTCGGCAGAGCCAAGTTATCCCTCATCTATCCCATTGCTTCGCAATGGGCCCCTTTCTTCTCCCCGCTTGCGGGGAGAAGACGCTTAAGACAAGCCCGTCAGCGCCTTCTGCAACCTGAGCAGCGCCTTCTCGATCTCCGCCTCGCTCGCGGCAAACGACAGCCTGATCGAACCCGGAGCACCAAACGCGCCACCTGGAACCACTGCCACGCCGTATTCGTCCAGGAGCCAGTCGCACATGGTGCCGGTCGTATCGATCAGGTGATTGCCGGCCGTCTTGCCGAGCAGCGCCGAGACATCGGGGAAGGCATAGAAGGTCGCGGGGATATCGCCGATCTTCACGCCGGGAATGGCGCGGAGGCTTTTCAGCACCATGTCGCGGCGGGCCTGATAGCGCAGCCGCATGCGCTCCACTTCATGGCGCGGGCCTTCGAGGGCGGCAACGCCTGCGCGCTGCACGAACTGGTTGGCGCCCGCCGACAGCGTGCCCTGCATGCGGCCCATGGCGCGTGTGATGGGCTCCACCGCCGCCGCATAGCCCAGCCGCCAGCCGGTCATGGCGAAGCCCTTGGAGAAGCCGTTCACCGTGATGGTGCGCTCGCGCATGCCCGGCAGCGAGCCGATCGACACCATCTCACCATCAAACATGATGTATTCGTAGATCTCATCCGACAGCACCATCATCAGCGGATGCGCCCGCACCAGCGCGGCGATGGCTTCAAGCTCGGGCCTGGTCCACACGGCACCGGTCGGGTTCGCGGGCGAGTTGAGGATCAGCAGCTTGGTCCGGGGCGTGATGGCTTGCGCAATGCGGCTGGCCGGCACCTTGTAGTCCTCGTCAACGCCCGCCTGCAGCACCACTGGAGTTCCGCCGCAGAAGCGCACGGTGATCTCATAGGACACCCAGAAGGGCGCCAGCATGATCACCTCATCGCCCGAATCGATGATCGACAGAATGGCATTGGCAATCGCCTGCTTGGCGCCATTGGCAACACAGATTTCGTTGACGCCATAGTCAAGTCCGTTCTCGGCTTTGAGTTTCCTCGACAACGCGGCGCGCAGTTCCGGCACGCCGAGCACCGGGGCATAGTGCGTGAAGCCCGCCTGCATGGCGGCGGTGGCAGCGGCCTGAATGTTGACTGGCGTATCGAAATCCGGTTCGCCGACGGTGAGGCTCACCACATCCATGCCTTGGGCCTTCAAGTCGCGGGACTTCTGCGCCATGCGGATGATCGGACCTTCGTCGGCCAATTGGGTGCGGGGCACGAGAAGGGATGCAGGGTCAAAGCTGGTCATCATTGCGCCTCTCTACATCGCAATGCTTGCCCGGTCGAGAGTGGTGGGGCATAGACGGGGCATGATGAAGCAAACTCTGAATCGCCTGATGCTGATCGCCGCCGCAGCCCTTCTGGCCGGTTGCAAGACCGGCTCGACGGTGCGGATCGAGAACGCGGCGCCACAGCCGGTGGCCACTGCGCGATCCGAGCCGATCTTCTACAATGGCAAGACCTATCAGCTCGACTTCCGCCCCAATGGTGCCGGCGCCTATGACATGGCGGTCTCCGGCATGGGGCCAAAGCAGAAGAAGGATGCGGTCAACGTCGCCACCTCGTCGCTGAGCTATTATGCCTGCCCCGATGGCCATCGCGGCCGGTTGCTGGGCGATGCCGCCTATGCCGGCGCCAAGTGGCGCCTGCAGGCGAAGTGCGGCTGATCGCCTAGCGATCCGCCACCAGCCTGAAGCCGATGTTGGCGGGTGGCGTGCCCAGCGCGCAGCCGCCCACCGCCGGGTCGCGCACGAAAACCGAGACGGCGGCTTGGTGCAGGCCCTCGGCCAGGTAGGCCGGGCAGCGTTCAGGCTCGGTACCCTTGAGCGTGCAGGTCGAGGTCCATTCCCAGACATTGCCGGAGAGATCGGCGATGCCATTCTTGAATGCGCCGTATGAACCACTGGGGCGCAGCACGGCAGAGACGGTTTCCATGCTGCCATAGTCCGCCGCCCAGGCGAGGCGTGGGTCGTCGAACAGCTTCTTGAAGGGCTTGCGCGGCAGTTCGGCGGCAATCGCTTCCCATTCGGTTGATGTCGGCAGGCGGTAGCGGCGCCCGGAGGATGCATTCAGCCATTGCAGATAGGCCTCGGCATCGAGATGGTTGACGCCGGTCATCGGCATATCTTGCAGCGAGGTCATCACCTCCTGCGGCAGGGCCTCGCAGGCGGCATCGGCAACACAAGCCCGCCAGTCGCGGCGAGTGACTTCATGCACGGCCACCAACAATTTATCGCCGGAGGGCAATGTGACCGCGCGCATCTCGGGCCCGTCAACAGTTGGGGCGCTCATGTGCAGAACCGCCGCAACGGCGACACCGGCAAGCCCCGCCATCACACTGGCTGTCTTGATGAGCGCCACGCTTAGCATCATATTCCTTCTTCTCCCTCCCCCTTGTGGGGAGGGCCGGGGTGGGGGTGGCCGCAAATACCGAACTCGCGGTTACCC
>JANPCS010000060.1:0-4754 GCA_031431065.1 Hyphomicrobiales bacterium
CGTGCCGATGTCTTCGACTTCATTGAGCGCTTCTACAACCCCAAGCGCAGACATTCGACAATCGGATACTTAAGCCCTATTGAATTCGAAAGGAGAGCGGAAGTTTCTTATGCAACCGTCCGTGAAACCGGCAGCAGCTCAAAAAGACGACTCTGCGGCTATTGACCTGCCTCGTGCTATAATCGAAAATCTGCTCTCAACGAGGACACTTCATGTTTAAGAAGCCGCGCTCCAGCGCAACACTTTGACCGATTTCTTTCCGGCCTCTCGTCACAAATCGCTCCCCGGCCTCGGCTGGTCCGGCTTCTTCGCGGCGCAACTTGGTGCAGAAGACACCGGCCTCCCACCCATGCGCATTGCGACGGTGCATCGGGCGCGGTTGACGGCGATCTCGGTTGCCGGTCCGGTGCGGCTGGTGTTGCAGCCGCATACCAACACCGGGGATTTTGCGGTGGGGGATTGGGTGTTGGCTGATCCGCAGACTCACCTCCTCGGCCGCCGCCTTACCCGCAAGACGGTGCTGGAGCGGCATACCGTTGGCGGCAACGGTCCGCAGTTGGCCGCCGCCAATGTCGATACGCTGTTCATTGTCACCTCGTGCAACGACGATTTCAGCGTGGCGCGGCTTGAGCGCTATCTGGCGCTGGCCAACCAGGCCGGCGTTGAACCGGTGATCCTGCTTACCAAGGCCGACATGGCGGCCAATGCGCAGTCCTATCACGATCAGGCTGCCGCCCTGCAGCGGGGCCTGAGCGTGGTGATGATCAATCCGCGTTCGCCCGATGCGATGCTGGCCGTGGCGCCGTGGTGCGGCGCGGGGCAGACGGTGGCGCTGGTTGGCTCCTCGGGCGTTGGCAAGTCAACGCTGGTCAACACCTTGGCGGGGCCAGAACAGGAACTGCCGCAACTCACCGGCGAAATCCGCGAGCATGATGGCAAGGGGCGGCACACGACGACGGCGCGCTCGCTGCATGCGATTGCCGGTGGCGGCTGGGTGATCGACACGCCGGGCATGCGCACCCTGCATGTGAGCGACAGCGCCTCCGGCATCGATTTGCTGTTCGCCGAAATCACCGAACTCTCTGGGCACTGCAAGTTCCGCAATTGCACACATGCGCATGAACCCGGATGCGCCGTGCAGGCGGCGATTGTGGCGGGCAAGATCGATCCGGAGCGTTTCAGCCGCTGGCAAAAGTTGCGGGAAGAAAATAGTGGAAACGCGCCGAACATCGCCGGGCGGCGTGGCAGCAGCGCTACTCACAGCCGCAACAAACGGGACTAAGTGGCGTCACCACATCCTCAGCCGGACTGAGTGAGAGGCTCCTCACTCGGCCCTTCGGGTCTCCCTCTCCCCGCGAGGGGAGAGGGGAGAGGGTGGATTGCCGTGTCAGTTCGTCCGTATACGGATATAGGACGTGTTGTTCGACGAGTTACCATCGGCGACACCGGCCGGCGTCGAGATGATGACCCCCAGCCAGTAGTCGGTGGCGGCAGTGAGGCCGGCGGGAATGACCAGATTGGTGCTCAGCAGGGCTGGCGTGTTGCGCGCCAGATTCACGGCGATCGAGCCGATCTGCGTGTCGGCGGTAGAGATGATTTCGTTGGTTGAAATATAGAATTTCACCCCAGCGCCATTCTGCGTCGACCGGCCGAGGTTCTCGTAAGAGAACTCGCCCATCACCGTGGCTCCGCGCGTGACATTGTAGCGTGGTTCGTTGCCGACAAAGCTCTTGCCCAGCTCCGATCCACCGGCGCTGAACACCCGGGTGCGGCCATGGGTGGAGTATTCTCCGCTGGCACCGGTGTAGCGCCAGTGCGACATGGCCAGATCCTGGATGCCGCTATTGTTCAGGCCATAGAGGTCAACCAGACCGTTTCCGGTGTCCTCGCCGACATAGGCATTGACTGTCGAGCCGGTGGTATTGAGATGCGTGAAATCCGACCCCATCACGCTGGTCCAGCGGTTTTCATGTTTCAACCCGGTGACGTGGCCGAACTCATGAACGCCGGTTCCCTGCAACATCCGCAAGCTGCCGGTATAGGTGCTGATCGAGCTCTTGCCGGTCGTCGCCGTCCAGATCCAAGGCGAGCCGTAGTTGAAGACCGTGTCGCCCTCGGTGATGTCGGAATGAATGCCGAAAAACCAGTAGCAGTCGCTATAGGTATAGGCGACGGCCGGATAGCCCTGGATCACCGATGGCGTGGTGCTGCCCCAGACTTCGTTCTGTCCATTACCGACGCCCACGCCGCCCGAGTCATTCACCCGCGAGAAGCGGAAGGGGCTTGGATTCTTGTTGAACTGCGAAATGGTGTTGTTCAACCCGTCCAGCCAGTAACCAACCGGGAAACTGGTGGTACTGGAGCGTAAGCTCAGCGAGTTGGAGGGCAGTTTGATATCCTGGGAAGACCCAAGTGCATTGCAGACGGTGTATTTATAGGCATGAGCGGCACTGGTGCTCATGACGGCGAAGAGGATAGCAAGAAGAAAAGGTTTCGCGCGCATGATGGCGATCCTATCTAACAAGATTGACATTGATGATGATTGCTTATTTCCCTGGCGTTTCCAGCGGCGGATTTTCCTTGGGTACCGCGACGCTGAAAGGTTTGTCGGGAATGACATCCACAATCAGTACCGGTGTCTCCGGATTGTACAAGGCGATCGCCTGCCGCAGGGTCTCAAGCACGAACGACGATTTCGAACCCAGCTGAACCTTGCCCGGGCGGCCCGAGGCGCCTTCGTCCATTGATATCTGCGCCGGTGCTTCGGCATTGTATTTCTGGCGGGCTTCTTCGATTGTCATGCCCAGTTTCTTAAGCGCAAGCTGCGCCGAGGGATTTTTCATCAGCTCGTCGAAGGCAGGCGCCGGGAAGGCAAATTTCTGCAGTTCCGGCGGTCCAAATCCGTCGGTACTGATCCGTCTCACCGACATTTTAAGCACTGGCGAGCCATGCGCCTCATAGACCTGACCGTCGAGCACACGGAAGCGGCCAAACTCGCACATGACCAGCGCGCAGCCGCCTTCGCCATTCTCGGCGATGAACAGGATATCCTCGTCGCCAACCATGAATTTCGGGACGCCTCCGACATCGAGAAAACGCCCTTGTCCATCGGGGCCGCCGGCAAATCGCAACGTCACTTGCTGGCGATCGCCTTCCTTTGCGGGAAACAGCACGGCGCCAAGATCGTAGGTGACGAATGTATGCGGTTGAGACCGTCCGGCCCGGCTTGCGCCATTGACATAGGTGACCTTCGAAACCTTGCCATGAACGATAAGTTTGGCGCTATTGACCAATAGCTTAAGGTCACCCACCGCCCTCTGATCGAACGGCGCATGCGCCTGCGCGGCTGTCATCGCCAGCAGGAACACACCCGCTGAACAGATGGTTTTCAACTTAGAATATCGTATGCCCACTTTCGTCTCCTCCGTTTTTCAGATGAGATCGCAGGCCAATAGCAACGCAAGATTGGCCTACAATGAAGTATAGGCCCCCACAGAAATAATCTCACGTGCATAACGCCAAGTCAAGCACTTTGCCGTTGAGTGTTACAAAATTTTACCGGTTGGCCGGCCCGTTGCATCTAGATGTCGAGCCCGTCGTCGCTGACGAAGGCGGCGCGTTCGGAGATGAAGTTGAAGCGTTCTTCGGGCTTGTTGCCCATGAGTTGCTCGATGGTTTTGGCGGTGGCGGCGCGATGCGCATCGGCAAGCGTCACCCGCAGCAGGTGGCGCTTCCTGGGGTCCATGGTGGTTTCCTTCAGCTGCGCCGGCATCATTTCGCCCAGGCCCTTGAAGCGGCTGACTTCAACTTTGCCGCGGCCGCTCATTTCGGTCCGCAGCAGCTCCGCCTTGTGGGCATCGTCGCGGGCATAGGCAACCTTGGGGCCTTGCGCCAGTTTGTAGAGCGGCGGCACCGCCAGATAGAGGTGGCCGTCATCGATGAGTTTCGGCATCTGGCGGTAGAAGAAGGTCATCAGCAGCGAGGCGATGTGAGCGCCGTCGACATCGGCGTCGGTCATGATGATGATCTTGTCGTAGCGCAAGTCATCCTCGCGGTAGGAGGCACCGTTACCAGCACCCAAGGCCTGCACGAGATCAGCCAATTGCTGGTTGCCAGCCAGCTTGTCCTTGGTGGCGCTCGCCACGTTGAGGATCTTGCCGCGCAACGGCAGCACGGCCTGCGTCTCGCGGTTCCTCGCCTGCTTGGCGGAGCCGCCGGCCGAGTCGCCCTCGACGATAAAAAGCTCCGAGCCGTCCTTCTGGCTGGCGGCGCAATCGGCCAGCTTGCCGGGAAGCCTCAGCTTCCGCACCGCCGTCTTGCGGCCGACTTCCTTTTCCTGGCGGCGGCGCAGGCGCTCTTCCGCCCGGTCGGTGATGAAGTTCAAAAGCCTGTCGGCCTGGGCCGGATGGCCGGTAAGCCAATGGTCGAAATGATCGCGCACCGCGTTCTCGACGATGCGCATCGCCTCAAGCGTTGCCAGCTTGTCCTTGGTCTGGCCCTGGAACTCCGGCTCGCGGATGAACACCGAGAGCAGCGCACCCGACGAGGTCATCACATCGTCCGCCGTGACGATCGCCGCGCGCTTGTTGCTGGACAGTTCGGCATAGTTCTTGAGCGCCCGGGTGAGTGCGGTGCGCAGGCCCTGCTCATGGGTGCCGCCATCCGGCGTCGGGATGGTGTTGCAATAGGACGACGAGAAACCATCCTCGCCGCCGAACCACGCCACCGCCCATTCGACCGTGCCGTGGCCGCCG
>JANPCS010000061.1:0-2287 GCA_031431065.1 Hyphomicrobiales bacterium
CGCTCTTGGCGCCTCCAAATTCGACTTGCCGCCTGAAACCTGAGCCCTCCTGCAGAATCTCGCTGCACGAGCGGCGGAAAACCTGGAGTGCAGCATCATGGTCGTCGGATGCCCAGCCACGGAGATCTTCGAAGCGTTGCCGTTCCAATGACGCAGGATATGCCGGTTGCACAAAACTAGCCGCGATAAGGAAGAAGAGGGCCGTCCTTCGCCATATGGCAGTCAAGCCGGCGCCTGAGTCGCAACCAGCTTCCAATTCGGATCCCTAGAAGAAACATCGCGTTCGAAAGTCCAAACATCCGTCACTTCGCGGATCAGTTTCAAATCACCTTCCACCACTTCACCGGTTTTCGCCAGTGTGGCGGAAATCAACTCGCTAACGAATTCGACGGTAAGGGAAGCCCTGTTGCCAGTCAGCCCGGCCGCCCTGAGCTTGGCAGCACTGATTCCGACAAATCGCTGGTCGATGCGTTGGCCAGATGCCTCCCGGGTATCGATGGCCTCAGAGAATCCATCAAAAACCTCTTTCGATAGCAGGCTCTTGAGGGCGGCCTTGTCGCCTCTGGCAAAGCCTTCGACAATCATCTCATAGGCCTGCTTGGCGCCGTCAACAAAGGACCGTGGCGTGAAGGCCGGGTCTCCGGTGGCGACTTGCTCCAGAGCGGCGGCCAAAGCTGAACCGGGCTCGGCAAATCCGGCCCAGACCGGCGGCAAAGGCTCAGTCTCCTCGATCTGACGCTGGGCCTTGTCTTCATTTTGTGGAAAACGGAGGATCGCACCTGTCTTGGATGTCTCCTTCCGGGTTTCATCGGTTTGGCTGCCAGCAGGATCAATCGGCGGCCGTTCGTTGCCGGTGCGAGTACCAAGCACGGCTCGGAGGCGCCAGAACACGACCAGGGCCACCGCAAGGAGTAGAATATTCAATGGATCCAGTGACATTTTGACTTCCGTAAGCGCCCTCAACACAGCGATGGGCCGTCTTGGGTTGGCGCAGCAATGAACTTCGACCTATATATAGAGGTGGACCGGCAGGTCCAAGGCTTAAAGGATATCGATTTTCACCATGTTTCGATTTCTGATGCTCTTCATCCTGGCAGGAGCGGTGCTTGAGATCGCCTCCCTCATCTGGGTTGGCGGCGCCATCGGGCTCCTTCCCACCTTGATGCTGCTGCTTGGGGGTGGCGTGGCCGGGATTTGGCTGCTGCGCTCCACAGGCGCCAATGCCGCTGCAGTCTTGCGTTCGTCGCTGCAGGACGGAAAAAGCCATGAACGACTAGCTGGGACAACCGTCGTGCGGATTCTGGCAGCCATCCTGTTGCTGGTGCCTGGATTCTTCAGCGATATCGTGGCGCTCCTGTTGCTTCTCCTACCTGTTGACTGGTGGATTGCAAGAAAAGCCGCCAGGTCCGTCGGCGCGGGTTCACCGAAACCCGGAGCAGGCAGCCCGGTTGGGCCGGTGATCGAAGGCGAGGCTATTGAAATCACCGGAGAGGTCGATTTTGAATCTCCCGATAACGGCGCAGGCGATGATCGCAGTCTCGCCTTGCAGGGCCCTGATTGCCATGTTAGCCAAAGCTGAATTCGAACACGAGGTCATCCGATATGCCCAAATCTCCCAAGTCCATGCCCAAGCAGGACGACAATTCCAGCAACGGATCGGCAGCCGCTGCTTCGACCAGTCCTGCACCCCAGGTCACTGCGGAGTCCAAGCCACAATTGCAGCCGTCGTTGCGTATCCTCGGTCAATATCTCAAGGATCTCAGTTTTGAGAACCCCAATGCGCCGCAGACGCTCGCACCGCAGCAAACCCAGCCCGACATCAACATTTCCGTAAACGTGAATGCGCGCAACCTGGCACCGACGGATTTCGAGGTAGAACTTCACCTCGATGCAAAGGCCACTCTGCAGGATAAGGTGATTTTCGCGGCCGAACTCGTCTACGCAGGCACGTTCCGGCTGGAAAACTTCCCGGCCCAGATGATGCATCCCGCCGTGCTCATTGAATGCCCGCGAATTCTGTTTCCCTTTGCCCGGCAAATTCTGGCCGAAGCCACGCGAAATGGCGGATTTCCGCCGCTCATGCTGGATCCCATCGACTTTACGGCGATGTATCAGAAGCGTCTGCAGCAGCAGTCAGCCGGCAAAGCCTAGTGCCGCGAGTCATAGAAACTGCGGGTACAGTCTTTTGAGTTTAACGCGGGCGTCGGCAGTTGTGAATTGCCAATCGGCTTTGGCGTGATGTTTGTTGCGTTTTTCCTGCCATGCCGCGACTTCCTCAGTCAGCTTT
>JANPCS010000062.1:0-4555 GCA_031431065.1 Hyphomicrobiales bacterium
GGGCAGCGACAGCGTGAAAGGAAGGGCGCCCAAGACCGAGAACCAGATCACCGCCTTGCGCCCGATGCGGTCACCGATCGGCCCGCCCAGCAAGGTGCCCGCCGCGAAGGCGGCGAGATAGATGAACAGGCCGAACTGCGCTTCATCGGCCGGGAGCTTGAAATTCTCGATCAGGTAGAAGGTGTAGAAACTGCTGAGGCTCGCCGTGTAGACGAACTTCGAGAACATCAGCAGCAGCAGGATCGCCAGTGACAGGACCACCGTCTTCTGCGGCAAGGCCGCCAGTTGCGCGACCGGCTTGCGGCCGCCGCCCGCCGGCGACAGGTGATGGGCATACCAGCGGCCCGCGTAACTCAGGATGGCGACGGAAATCAGCGCCATTGCCGCGAGCCAGGCCACGCTGGTCTGCCCGTAGCGGACCACCACGATGGCCGCCAGCAGGGGCCCGAGCGCCGTTCCGAAATTGCCGCCGACCTGAAACAGCGACTGGGCAAAACCGTAGCGCCCGCCCGATGACAGCCGCGCCAGGCGCGAGGCCTCCGGGTGAAAGATCGACGAGCCGATGCCGATCAGCCCGGCGGCCAGCAGCAGCAAGGGAAAATTGCCGGCAAAGCCGACGATCACCAGCCCGATGAAGGTCATGACCGGAGCGACGGGGAGCGACATCGGCAAGGGCTTGCGGTCGGTGTAGAGGCCGATGAGCGGCTGCAGGATCGAGCCGGTGAGCTGGAACGTCAGGGTGATCAGGCCGATCTGCGTGAAAGTGAGGCCGTGCAATTCACGCAGCAGCGGATAGATCGACAGCAGCAGGGCCTGCAGCGTGTCGTTGATGAAATGTCCGCCGGTGACGGCAAACAGCACCCCATAGGTGGCGGCCTGAACGCGGGCGGGTGTGGCGAATGTGGTGGTCATCGACGTCCTGATAGTCCCGCTCGCGCGCCGGGGCCAGTGCAGTCCCCGCATCGAAGCCATGCGCAAGAGCACCCCGACATGCTACGGAATGTGCTGCGGATCACAGCATCTCCCCGCCGCCGCACCTATTCAGCTGGCGCATAAACACAATTTAATGGGAAACGCCAACATGCCGTCTTTGAATGCTTTCGCTACTCGTCTGCGGATTTTGATCGCCAGTACTGCCTTGACCTTCGCGGTGGCCACTCCGGCCCAGGCTTCTGGCGGACTGTGGTGCACAATTGACGACGCGAATGTTAAGATGACCGTCGAAAGCGGCGTCACCCGCGGCATGGGCGGACCCATCTTCAACTTCAAGGCTTCAGCCGAGTTGCTGGTGAAGGACGTGGCGCCCGACTTTGCCAAGCTGACGCTCGATGGCAACCTTGTCCACAGCTGGATCGACCGCGACGAGACACGGCTGTTGCTCTACACCGAGCGCCAGGGCGACGCGCCGTTCGGCTCGATTGAAATTACCATCGAGACCATGGGTGACCGCGAGGAAGCGGTCGACATCAAGGGCAAATACGAAGTCAGCTATTTCGAAGCCGAGCGCCAGAAGGGCGACGATGATGGCTTCATCAGGCTGTCGGGCGACGTAACGTGTGGCGGTGAATAGGCTCACCCCCGCGCCGCCGCCAGCAGCCACTCCTTGAACTGGGTGATGGCTTCGGTGCGCCGCGCATTGCTGTCGGCGGGCTCGATGATGCAATAGGCGTAGTCGTGTTTGATGGACGTATCGAAGAGCTGCACCAGCCGCCCGCTTGCGACATCATCAGCGACCAGCGAACGCGGGCACAGCGCCAGGCCCTGACCTGCCAGTGCGGCGGCGCGCAGCAGGTTGAAATCCTGAAAGATCGGACCGGGCGAGGGACCGGCATGCTTGACCCCGGCATGGCGCATCCAGTTCTGCCAATCGAGACGGTCGGTATCATGCAGCAGGGGC
This sequence comes from Hyphomicrobiales bacterium, assembly GCA_031431065.1. Taxonomy (GTDB): domain Bacteria; phylum Pseudomonadota; class Alphaproteobacteria; order Rhizobiales; family Aestuariivirgaceae; genus Aestuariivirga. Next base: position 1,898 of record JANPCS010000062.1, read on the forward strand.
TTCGCCAGGATTGCTTGCGGCTGCTCGAACGGTCCTTCTTTTTCGAGATAATTGGGATTGCAAACCGCCACCGTGTCGCCGTCCAGGAGCCTGGTGCTGCGGCAGCCCTCCCATTCGCCGGGCCCCCAGAGAATGCCGATATCGCACTCGTCGAAGTCGATCTTCTGGCCATAGTAAGCATAAATGATCTTGACCGAAATCTCCGGGTGATCGGTGAAGAACTGGGACAGCCGGGGTATGAGCCAGATTGTTGCAATCGACGGCAGGGCGGCAATCGTCAGCGACGGGCCGATCTCGCTCTGCGACAGACGGCGGCAGGCCGCCCCCATGATATCGAAGGCTTCGGCCAACGAACGCGCCAGTTCCTGGCCCTTGGCCGTCGGTACGGTTTGCCGGCCAAGGCGGTCAAACAGCGAGGTGCCGAACCATTGTTCCAGTTGCCGGACCTGATGACTGACGGCCGATTGCGTGACGTTCAATTCCCCGGCGGCCCGCGAGAAACTGCCCGAGCGCGCCGCCGCCTCAAAACAGCGCAGCGCATTGAGCGACGGCAGGCGCGGCATGGCCGAACTCCATGAATATTTCTCATACAGTATGCGAGTGATCGTCCTTTGACACAAGCCTCTTTCGCGGCGATGAAATCGTCACCAGCGAATACCCAGGAGAAGAGTCCGATGCCAGCCCTTGATCGTCCCAGCGTTGTCGACTATCGCAACAACGGCAGGAAACCGAAGCCGGCTTTTTCGGCCGCCGAAATGCAGCGGCGCCAGGATGCGATCAGAGGCTGGATGGCGCGGAGCAATGTCGATTGCTGCCTGTTTACCAGCTATCACAACATCTGCTATCTCTCGGACTTCCTCTATTGCCAGTTCGGCCGCCGCTATGGCCTGGTCATCACCCAGAAGCAGGCGACATCGGTGACCGCCGCCATCGATGGCGGTCAGCCGGCGCGCCGCACCCTCGGCGACAACGTCACTTACACCGATTGGTCCAAGGACAATTATTTCGCCGCCGTGAAGAGCTTGAGCAAGGGCGCCAGGCGCATCGCCATCGAGTTCGATCATGTCAACATCGACTTCCGCAAAGCCCTGCAGGATGCCATGCCCGGTGTCGAGTTCGTCGATGTGGCCGCACCCTCGATGCGCTTTCGCATGATCAAGTCGCCTGAGGAAATAAAGCACATCACCAGGATGACGCGCATCGCCGATATCGGCGGCGCAGCGGTGGTGGAGGCCATTGCCATTGGCGTGCCGGAGCACGAGGTGGCCTTGCACGCGACCGCAACCATGGTGCGCGAGATTGCCAGGGTGTGGCCACACGCCGAACTGATGGACACCTGGACGTGGTTCCAATCCGGCATCAATACCGATGGCGCGCACAATCCGGTGACCAGCCGCAAGATCAGGCGCGGCGACATCCTCAGCCTCAACTGCTTTCCGATGGTGGCTGGTTATTATGTGGCGCTTGAGCGCACGCTGTTTGCCGAAACGGCGTCCAGGGAACATCTCCGCCTGTGGGAAATCAATTGCCACGTCCATGACGAAGGCAAGAAGCTGCTGGTGCCGGGTGCCAAATGTTCCGATGTCGCCAAGGCGCTGAACGGTATCTATGCCAGTCACGATCTGCTGAAATACCGCACTTTCGGCTATGGCCATTCCTTCGGTGTGCTCTGTCACTATTATGGCCGCGAGGGCGGCCTCGAACTGCGCGAGGATTGCGACACGGTTCTCGAACCCGGCATGGTGGTTTCCATGGAGCCGATGATCATGATCCCCGAGGGCCAAAAGGGGGCGGGAGGATATCGCGAGCACGACATCCTGGTGATCACCGAAAAAGGCAACCGCAACATCACCGGCTTCCCGTACGGGCCGGAGCATTTGATTGTGCCGGCAAAGAAGAAGGCAAGAAAGAAACGCTGATACACGCCCAATCATCCGTCATCCCAAGCGAAGGCCCAGCTTGACGGATTGTGGGCCCTCCGCCTGCGCGGAGGGTGACGGTAGGTTGTGATCGAGGGTGACAGATGATGGGTCCAATAGTAAGCCCGTCATCCTCCGCGAAGGCGGAGGAACCATCTCTGCGCGGAGGCACGCCGCGGGAATTGAGAAACAACCTGCCGTCTACATCGTCGCCAGTAAGAAGAACGGAACGATTTACATCGGCGTGACCAGTGCCTTGTGGATGCGGATTTGCGACCACAAGAACGGCCGTTCTGAAGGCTTCACGAAGAAATACGGCGTCAGCCAACTGGTCTGGTATGAGCACCATCATTCGATGGCTTCGGCAATTCATCGCGAGAAGCGTTTGAAAAAGTGGTTGCGGGCCTGGAAAATTACCTTGATCGAAAAGTCCAATCCCGACTGGCGCGATCTCCATGATGAAATCGATTCAATAGCGACCCTTGTTGATGAGTATCTGCCGCGCGAGTGAAGATGGGCCCTCCGCTTTCGCGGAGGGTGACGGACATATGGAAAATGTGGCCGTCACCCTCCGCGAAGGCGGAGGAACCATGGGCCTCCAACGCGGGACTTGCATTGCACCGGGCGGAGCTTATGATCCCACGCTTAGTAACTTGAGGAAACGGCGAATGGCCAAGGGCGTTCCGGCAAGCGATTTGATGGTTCGCTTTGCCAATGTGCAGAAGAGCTATGATGGCGA
>JANPCS010000063.1:0-2837 GCA_031431065.1 Hyphomicrobiales bacterium
CCTGCATCGCCGGAGGATGAGCCGTATAGTGGCCGGTAGCCGCAACCGCTCAAAGCCAGTACGGCGGCGATCATCACGACGGCGGGTGCCTTGACTATGACGTGGCGCATCACCCGACAATATTGGCGATACGGTCCGGCACCACAATCACTTTCTTGACCGGCCGGCCGTCGAGCGAACGTATGACGCTTTCGAGCTTCAACACGAGGGCTTCGACATCTTTCGCTACCATGCCCTTGGGCAAGGTGACTTCGTCGCGGCGCTTGCCGTTGACCTGCACGGCGATGGTCACCTGATCATCCGCCACCAGGGCCGGATCAACCGTGGGCCACGGCGTATCGACGGCGAGAGTCTTGTGTCCCATCGCCTGCCAGCATTCTTCCGCCAGATGCGGCATCATTGGTGCTGCCATCAACACCAGGAATTCGGCGGCTTCGCGCAAAGCCTCGGGCGAGGCCTTGCCAAGCGCTGTCTGCAGCGCATTGGCGAGTTCATAGATACGGGCGATGGCCCGGTTGAAGCGCAGCGACATCAGGTCGTCGGTGACGGCGGCCAGCGCCTTGTGCGCGGCGCGGCGGAGTTCGAGTGCCGCCGCCGCATCGCTGCCGCCAGCGCCTTGTGCCGACTCATTGACCAGACGCCAGATGCGCTGCGTGAAGCGCCACGCACCTTCGGCCCCGGCCTCCGTCCATTCGATGTCGCGCTCGGGCGGCGTATCCGACAGCATGAACCAGCGCGCCGTATCGGCTCCGTAGCGGGCGATGATGTCATCGGGATCGACAACATTCTTCTTCGACTTCGACATCTTCTCGACGCCGCCCACTTCCAGCGCCTCGCCGGTGGTGGCATGCACCCATTGGCCATCGCGCTGTTCGGCATCGGCGGGCAGCACCCAGTCACCCGTCCGTGTACGGAAGGTTTCATGTATGACCATGCCTTGCGTGAACAGGCTGTCGAAGGGCTCATCCATGTGGAAATGCCCGGTGGCCTTCATGGCACGCGCGTAGAAGCGCGAATAGAGCAGATGCAGAATGGCATGCTCGACGCCGCCGATATATTGATCCACACCCATCCAGTATTTCGCCGCCTCCGCCGTCACCGGCACGTCGGCATGCGGCGAACAGAAGCGCGCGAAATACCATGAGGAGTCGATGAAGGTATCGAACGTGTCGGTTTCGCGCTTGGCTGCTTTGCCGCAGGCCGGGCACGCGACGTGCTTCCACGTCGGGTGATGTTCCAGCGGATTGCCGGGCTTGTCGAAGGTGACATCCTCCGGCAGCGTGACGGGCAGTTGATCCTTCGGCACCGGCACGATGCCACAGGAGGCGCAGTGGATCACCGGGATAGGGCAGCCCCAATAGCGCTGGCGCGACACGCCCCAGTCACGCAGGCGGAAATTCATCTTGCGCTCACCGATGCCCATGGATTCCATGCGTTTGGCAATCTCGGCCTTGGCCTCCGGCACACCCATGCCATCGAGGAATGCGGAGTTGATGAGGACGGTGTTATCGCCCTCCTTTTCGAGATATGCTTCCTTGCCAATTGTAAACGCCGCCGCATCGGTGCCCTTCGGCGCGACAACCGGAATGACCGGCAAACCATACTTGCGGGCAAAGTCGAGGTCGCGCTGGTCATGCGCCGGGCAGCCGAAAATGGCGCCCTCGCCATAACCCATGAGCACGAAGTTCGCGGCGTAGACCGGCAGTTTCAGGTTTGGAACGAACGGGTGACGGGCGAACAATCCAAGTGCATGACCCTTCTTCTCGGCCCGTTCGATGGTTTCTTCCGACGTGCCGAGCGCCGCCACCTCGCGGCGGAACTGGGCCAGGCCTTCATCGTTTTCCGACAGCCGCTTGGCCAGATCATGATCCGCCGCAATGGCGCAGAAGCTGGCGCCGAAAATCGTGTCGTGGCGGGTTGTGTAGACTGTCAGCTTGGCGTCGACAGGCCTGCCGAAGCCATCCTCCAGATCGAATGAAAAGCGCATGCCCTCGGAGCGGCCGATCCAGTTCTTCTGCATCAACCGGACTTTTTCCGGCCAACGCGTCAAGCCATCAAGTGCTGCGAGCAGTTCTTCCGAGTAAGCCGTGATCTTGAGAAACCACTGCGCCAGCTCGCGCTTTTCGACCAATGCACCCGAGCGCCAGCCGCGCCCGTCGATCACCTGCTCGTTGGCCAGCACCGTCATGTCGACCGGGTCCCAGTTGACCATCGACACCTTGCGCTCGACCAGGCCCGCCTTGAGGAAGTCGTTGAACATCGCCTGTTCGTGGCGGTAATAGCTGGGATCGCAGGTGGCGATCTCGCGGCTCCAGTCGATGGCCAAGCCCATCGACTTCAACTGCCGTTTCATCGTCGCGATATTTTCGTAGGTCCAGGATTTCGGATGCACGCCGCGCTCGATGGCGGCATTTTCGGCGGGCATCCCGAAGGCGTCCCAGCCCATGGGGTGGAGAACGTTATAACCCAGCGCCCGGCGGAAGCGGGCGATGACATCGCCCATCGTGTAGTTCCGCACATGGCCCATGTGGATGCGGCCCGATGGATAGGGAAACATCTCGAGCACGTAGTATTTCGGACGCGACGTATCTTCCACCGCTTCGAAGCTGCGGTTCGATGTCCACTGCTGCTGCCAGCGCGGTTCGGCGTCGCGCGGGTTGTAACGTTCGATGCTCAAGGGCTTCAAGTCCTGTCGGAATTCGGGGTTTCTGGCTGGAAGCCAGTACCAGTCCTTGAAATAGCCTGCAAGCTTGGCCTAATCCTGCTTTTTTGCAGGAGTTTTCGCGATGGTTCATGACGGACTGAAAAAAGTGCTGCTGGGCATCAGCGAGGCGGCG